>JAILPF010000495.1 GCA_024699575.1 Acetatifactor sp.
CTCCGGCATCATATGATCCATAAAAATCAAGTCATACCGAACCTGTTCCATTTTCTGAAGTGCATCCTTTCCTCCCGTCACTCCATCCACCTGCATCCGATACTCGGAAAGTAATCCCTCCAGCACTTTGATATTCATTAGATTGTCATCCACCACAAGAATCTTGGCATCAGGTGCAACAAATTTATCGCGGTTCGCATCAAATTCTCTCTCTAAATCAATTTTCTCTCCGTTGAGGACCGCTACAATCGGCAGCAGATAAAACGGTTTATAAATACGCAAGATCTTTTCATTTTTAATCAGGTGTGCATTTTCCCGTCCCAACAGGACAACTACCTTTTTCTCCGCCGACAGACGGTCAAAGTATTCCGGGTTCTTCCGGTATTCCCCTCCGCCCACAAAAATGTGAGTGAATTTTTCTCTCTCTTCCCGTCGCTTCAGTTCCGTTAAATTGATACACTGATGACATCTGATATGTAATGCATCTGAAATTCTCTGCACCATTCTCGTATATTCATCTCTGACGTGCCTGAGTTCAAACTGTTCCAGACCCAGGCAGGTTGCAATATTCAAAGAATCCAAATCACGAATCTCTACAATCGGTGTCTCATCCAATATTTTTTGAGGGATGACACATTTAAACGAGCTTCCTACTCCCAGCTTGCTCTTCACAGTAATGATTCCACCCATCTTCTGGATTAAGGCTTTCGAGATTGCAAGTCCCAAACCGATTCCGCCTTCTTTGCGGTTCCGGTGCGTATCAACCTGGTTAAAACTTGTAAACAGTTTTTCCAAATGCTCATCCGCCATGCCGATTCCGGTATCCTCCACCGTAATCACCAGATTTAAACCATAGTCCTCTCTTCTTCCAGAGATATCTATGGTTACTCCACCTTCCTCGGTAAATTTGATTGCATTATCCACCAGATTCATAATGACTCTTTTGATTTTCTTTTCATCGCCTCGTAATCCACAGGGAAGCATAGGGTCACAATTGATAATCAGCTCCAGTGGTTTGTCTCCTTTTTTTGCCACAGCCATGCTCACAATATCGTTGACCGTAGAAGATATATTATAGGTTTCATCTTCCAAATCAATCTTACCGGACTGTAACTCAGAGAAATCCAAAACATCCGAAATGACCGACGTCAAATTTCTGCCTGCCATATGAATGTCACGCAGTTCTTCCCTAATTTTATCATCATGTTCCTCAATGAGTGCCATTTCACTCATACCGCAAATTGTATTCACCGGCGTTCTAATCTCATGACTCACATTCGCCAGAAAATCATCCTTACTCTTCTGCGCCAGCTGTAATTCTTCAATCACTTTCGTCAGCGTCACATGGGCACGATTTCTGGCCACCACCCAGAACCATATGACGAATTCAGTAAAGAGTACACTTAATAAATGTAAAATCTGATTGGTAAATCCAACCGGATCGCTTAATCTCATTTCACCCTTTATCACATATCGATAAAAAAATACAATTGAAGAAGAAGCAAAGGCAATCCATACGACATCTTTTACTCCGTACAACCCCATCAATGCTACGCTGGACAAAAAAAGCGGAAGCATTTTGGGCAATTCGTCCACTTTCATGCCGTACAGCATAAAACAAATTTGCGTCAGGCCCGTAATCAACATGGAGCGAAACAAAAAATTTTTATAGCCCGATATGAAAGTTGAAATTGCCCCAACCATGGCACTGACCATAATAATTGATGTCCATGTGCTCCATCCTGAATTCATGGACATTAAAATCATAACCAGCATCTGTAAGCTATAGAAAAAAAGAACAAAACGTTCTACGGGCAGACGTCCTTCTCTGCCGGATTTATTTTCCCCCATGTTCCTGCCTCCGTCAAAGGAACAGAAAGCCGGTTTCCACTGAACCGGCCCCTGCTTTCAACTTAATCTTTTCCAAAAAATTCAACCATGTTGTTAAGGTTATCACAGATATCATCAATTTTCGACAAGCTGGCTGCCATTGCCCCCACATCCTGTCCAACCGTCTCAGTAGATGCACACACCTGCTCAGATACAGCGGCATTTTCCTCCGCCGTAGCCGACAGGGATGCAACTACCTTCACCAATTCATTTTTCACCAGTTGCAGGGAATCTGATTTGTCACTAATGTTATTTAATTTCTCTACTATTCCCTGAATATTTTCTTTTACATCAAGCATTTTCTCAGCAACAACTTTTGCTTTCTTTGTCTGCTCCTCGTTGCTTGCAACCAGAGTCTTATTAGACTCCCTTGTCTTATTCATGGTATTTACAATTTCCGCAATAATCTCTGCTGTCTCTGCGGCAGATTGTGCAGAATTGGCTGCCAGATTCTTAATTTCATCCGCCACCACCGCAAAACCCAGACCAAACTCTCCGGCATGACTCGCCTCCACTGATGCGTTCAATGCAAGAAGATTAATCTGGAATGCGAGATTATCTATCGTCTTCACGATGGATTTTGCATTTTTTGTGCTCTCCACACCTTGTTCAATATCTTCGGAGATATTCTGCACAATACGATTGTTGTTATCAATACTCTGATTAAGTGAATCGATTGCC
>JAILPF010000500.1 GCA_024699575.1 Acetatifactor sp.
CTAATGAGTCAACTGGAATGGCAGTTGAGTATGACTCAAATACCTTTTTGGTTTGAATGAGTCAAATTGTAGACGTAATGTGATTGACTGCATATTGGAAAAACTATAAAAAGAGTCAATGTAAGGGTAAAAGACAAGTTACAGTTGCCATTAAAGTCGACTCAAACAGATGAAATCAGGTTTATCGCGGTGCTATTCGCATTTCGCTGCGCTACATGCTCATGTCGCGCTGTCGCGCTATGTGTCTGTCCGCATAAATGCGTTTGCGTGAGCAAGCTCCCGCCGCACATTATGCGGCAGCCACGCACCGCTTGTAGAAACGCACAACTTCGAATTTGTTGATTAGAAACATTTTTGTAAAAAGTCAGAATCATAATTAAAAAGGAGACGCATATGAAAAAAGAACTGGCAAAAACTTATGATCCCGCAGGGATTGAAGACAGACTTTATGAAAAATGGCTGGAAAAGAAATATTTCCATGCAGAAGTGGATCATTCCAAGACCCCCTTCACCATTGTAATTCCCCCTCCAAATATTACAGGACAGCTCCATATGGGACATGCTCTGGATAATACCATGCAGGACATCCTGATTCGTTTCAAGAGAATGCAGGGCTTCAATGCACTTTGGCAGCCCGGCACAGACCATGCTTCCATTGCGACAGAGGTTAAGATTATCGAGAAGCTGAAAGAGGAAGGCATCGACAAACACGATCTCGGACGTGAAAAGTTTTTGGAACGTGCATGGGACTGGAAAAAAGAATACGGTGGTCGTATTATCAACCAGCTGAAAAAGATGGGATCTTCCTGTGATTGGGACAGAGAGAGATTTACCATGGATGAAGGTTGCAATAAGGCAGTCACCGAAGTATTCGTAAAGATGCATGAAAAAGGATACATCTACAAAGGTTCTAGAATCATCAACTGGTGTCCTGTTTGTAACACTTCCATTTCCGATGCGGAAGTTGAGTATCAGGAGCAGGCAGGGCATTTCTGGCACATTAAATATCCTATCATGAATGAGGATGGAACTCCCAGTACAACAGAGTTTTTGACCTTTGCAACCACCCGTCCCGAGACCATGCTGGGCGATACCGCAGTAGCAGTACATCCTGATGATGAACGTTACCAGCATCTGATTGGCAAAAAGGTAATGCTTCCTATTGTGAATCGTGTGATTCCCATTGTTGCCGACAGCTATGTTGACAGAGAGTTCGGTACCGGTGTTGTTAAGATTACACCTGCCCATGACCCTAACGATTTCGAGGTAGGAAAGCGTCATAACTTGCCTATCATCAATGTGATGAACGACGACGCTACCATCAATGAGAACGGTGGCGATTTGAAGGGTCTTGACCGTTACGAAGCAAGAAAGAGAATTGTGGAAGAGCTGGACAGACAGGGACTTTTGGTTAAGATTGAAGACTATACACATAATGTAGGTACCCATGACCGTTGCAAGACTACCATCGAACCTTTGGTAAAGGAACAGTGGTTTGTCAAGATGGATGAGTTGATTAAGCCCGCTGTCAAGGCAATCAAGGACGGAGAAATCAAGCTGATTCCGGAGAGAATGGAAAAGACCTACTATAACTGGACAGACAATATCCGTGACTGGTGTATCAGCCGTCAGCTCTGGTGGGGACACCGTATTCCGGCATACTATTGCGATGAGTGTCATGAAGTAGTGGTAGCAGGTGAGATGCCGGATGTATGTCCGAAGTGTGGATGTACTCACTTTACACAGGATCCAGATACTCTGGATACCTGGTTCTCCTCCGCACTTTGGCCTTTCGAGACTCTGGGCTGGCCTGAGAAGACAGAGGATTTGAAATACTTCTATCCGACAGATGTATTGGTAACCGGCTATGATATCATTTTCTTCTGGGTAATCCGTATGATTTTCTCGGGTTACGAGCAGATGGGAGAAAAACCTTTCAAGACGGTTCTCTTCCACGGTCTGGTAAGAGACAGTCAGGGACGTAAAATGTCCAAGTCTCTGGGAAATGGTATTGACCCTCTTAAGATTATTGAAGAGTACGGTGCCGATGCACTTCGTCTTACTTTGATTACCGGAAATGCACCCGGAAACGATATGCGTTTCTACTATGAGAGAGTGGAGAACAGCCGTAACTTTGCAAATAAAGTTTGGAATGCTTCCCGTTTTATCATGATGAACATGGAGCAGGCACTGGAAAAGACCGGTAAAGAGGTAAGTACTCCCGCTGTAGCAGATTTGCAGCCTGTGGATAAATGGATTCTCTCCAAACTGAATACACTTGTAAAAGATGTGACAGACAATATGGAGAACTTTGAACTGGGCATTGCGGTTCAGAAGGTTTACGATTTCATTTGGGACGAATTCTGCGATTGGTATATCGAGATGGTAAAACCCCGTCTGTACAACACAGATGATACAGCAAGCCAGAATGCTGCACTTTGGACTTTGAAGGCAGTTCTGATTGATGCATTAAAGCTTCTTCATCCTTATATGCCGTTCATTACAGAAGAGATTTTCTGCACGCTTCAAAGTGAAGAAGAGTCCATCATGATCAGTAAATGGCCTGTATTCACTGAGGAGAGAAGCTTTGCAAAAGAGGAGAAGGATATCGAGATTATCAAGGAAGCTGTCCGTGGTATTCGTAACATTCGTTCCGAGATGAATGTAGCACCCAGCCGTAAGGCAAGTGTATATGTGGTAAGTGAGAACGATGATATCCTGTGTACCTTTACAGAAGGTCAGCTGTTCTTTGCTTCTCTGGCATATGCTAACGAAGTATTTATGCAGAAGGATAAGACAGGTATTGCGCAGGATGCAGTCTCTGTCGTAATTCCCGGTGCAACATTGTACATTCCTTTCGCAGAGTTGGTTGACATAGCTCAGGAAATCGAGCGTCTTACCAAGGAGCAGAAGCGTCTGGAGGGGGAACTTGCCCGTGTAAACGGAATGCTTTCCAATGAACGTTTTATCTCCAAGGCACCTGAAGCAAAGATTGCTGAGGAAAAAGAAAAACTTGCAAAATATACCCAGATGATGGAGCAGGTGACAACCCGTCTGAGTCAGTTGAAATAAACGATAAAACGTTTGCAAAAAATTTAATAAAGGATTGCTTTTTGAAATTGCTTGTGTTACGATAAACACAAGCAATTTCTTTATATGCGCTTTTCGACGCGTTATCTTTTGCAGACTTTCTAATCTGCAGTCAAGTTATCTACAAGAATCTTGCTTAATCCATTTATTACAATTCAAAATTAGGCAGGAGTGCAGATAACAATGGCAGAAGAGCTTGTTTCGAATTTCGATGTATTCCTGCAGATAAAGGAGGAACACATGGCAAAACGAAACAGGAAACGACCTAAGAAACGGAAAAATCATGTTATTCGAACTTATAAGGATACAGTATTCCGGATGCTTTTTACGGACAGAAAAGAACTGCTTGAATTGTATAATGCGGTGAATGATACGGAGTATCAGAACCCGGAGGAACTGATTATTACAACTCTGGACAGTGCGATTTTTATGACAATCAAAAATGATGTGTCCTTTGTGGTCGATATGAGACTGGGGCTATATGAACAGCAGTCTACAGTGAATCCCAACATGCCGCTTCGAAATCTATTATATGTTTCGCAGGTGTATGAAGAGTTGGTGGTGCGCACAGATTTATATTCCAGAAAAAGAATTATGCTGCCTGCACCGCATTTTATTACATTTTACAATGGTGAGGAAATACAGGGAGAATACTTCTTTACAGACAGCGGTGGAACGGGCAGTGGAAGAGTGTATTGTGGAGGGAATTCTGGAAGAATTTCTGCGCAGAGAGAAAGCGAAGGTGATCAGTATGAGTATTTTATATGAGTTTGATCAGGAACTGCATGATAGGACGTTGTATCAGGAAGGAAGAGAAGAAGGAAGAGAGTTGTATCTGATAGTACTTGTTTCACGCATGATTCAACAAAAGATACCGGCTGAAAAGATTGCTGCTCAGTTGGGGGAGAATGTATCGAAAATCAAGAAAATCTGCTCGCTTATCGAAGAGAACGGAAGTATGGTTAAAGAATGTGATGCAGAAATAATATATGAGAAACTCCAAGATGGAGAAATGTGAATGCTGGAGACAGCATCCGGAGGAGATAATGAGAATAACGGAAAGTTGTGCAGAGTGTCTGTATGACAAACAGAAACATCTGACAGATAATGAAACGTATCTTGCCAGAGTGCGGGAAATCATAGAAAATCGATCGGAGGAGGATACCTCTCCTTATCTGGTTTACCTTTTTGATAAAGAGTATGTAAAATGTTTTGGTGAGAGATATTCCTATGCTGATATCAAAAAGCAATATAACGATTTGATGCTCTCCATGGAAGCGGAAATCAGAAAAAGGATTGAAGAATCAGATGAGCCTCTAAAAGAAGCACTGTTTTTGGCGCGAGTAGGAAATTATATCGATTTTGGGGCCATGAATCACGTGGATACGAATGTATTTCTGCAATTGTTTGAACATGTGCAGATTAGTGCCAGAGATGAAAAGACCTATCAGTCATTTCTTGAGGAATGTGAACATGCAAAGAACTTTTTGCTGGTTGCAGACAACTGTGGCGAGATTGTGTTGGATAAGCTGATGTTGGAACAACTCAGGAGAAGATTTCCAAAGTTGGATATCACTGTTTTGGTGCGAGGTGGGGAAGTGCTGAATGATGTTATCGAGGAAGATGCATCTTATGTAGGGATTGACAAAGTGGCGAGAATCCTGCCAAACGGGGCAGCTGTGGCCGGAACCATCTACGGTATGCTGAATGATGCTGCAAAGGAAGTGCTGGATCATGCGGATGTAATTCTTGCAAAAGGGCAAGGTAACTACGAATCATTGTCCAATCATGGCAGACATATATTCTTTGCATTTTTGTGTAAATGTGATCATTTCGCGGCCAAATTCGGTGTGGAGAAACTGACGGGAATGTTTGTGGAGGAAAGATAATGGCACAGGAAATATGGGATTTGTATGATAGAGACGGTAACCGAACAGGGGAAACCTTTGTGCGTGGCTTTGGCAATTATAAAGATATCCCTCCGGGCAGATATCACATGGTAGTGGATATTCTGGTTTTGCATGCGGATGGAACCTATCTTCTGACAAAAAGGAGCATGGAAAAGGATGTCTACCCGGGATATTGGGAAGCCAGTGCAGGTGGTTCAGCAATCAGTGGCGAGGAGCCTCTTGAGGCGGCGACCCGAGAGCTGTTTGAGGAAACCGGGCTAAAAGCGGATGCGATGGAGTTACTCAACATTCTTTATAAAGACAGCAGCAAGGGCGTGTACTATTCCTATCTTGCAAAGGTGAACTGTGCAAAGGACAGTGTTGTCCTGCAGGAGGGGGAAACGGTAGACTACAAATGGGTCAATCAAGAAGAACTTCTGGCGTATGTGGATTCTGATGAAGCAATTCACTCGCATAATCAACGATATGAAAAATACATAAACTCTTTAAGAAACTGACAATATGACTGTGGGGCATAAATGAATGAAGATTGTGAATCTGATTGAAAATACGGAAGGGAATGAAAAATGCACTCCGGCACATGGACTTTCCTTTTACATTGAGACAAAAAAGCATAAGCTTTTGGTAGATTCGGGACCTTCTGAGTTGACGGTACAAAATGCCGATGCACTTGGGATTGAACTACGGGAAGTGGATACTGTTATTTTGAGTCATGGGCACTATGACCATTCCGGAGGGCTTCTTTCTTTTTGCGAACGCAATCCTCGTGCAAGGATATATATGCAGAAATGCGCTGCAGGTGAATACTATGCCTATGATGGAAAAGATTCGGGATATCATTACATCGGAATCGCCCCGGAGATTTCGAACCTGTCACAGGTATTTTTCGTCAATGGCGACTACCGTATCGATGAGGAACTCTCACTCTTTATAGTGGATGAGCGCAAAGTGGAAATCCCATCCACCAATCTTCGGCTGATGGAACTGGTGGATGGACAATTCGTGCAGGACTCTTTTCGGCATGAGCAGTGTCTGGTGATACAGGAGGGAGCACAAAACATTCTCTTCTCCGGATGCGCGCATAATGGAATTCTCAATATTATGGAGTGCTTTAAGAAGAAATATGGAATAGTCCCGGACATGGTAATCAGTGGCTTTCATCTTATGCGGAAGAGGGATTATACGGAGGAAGAAATCCGGGAGGTGGAGGCACTGGCAGAGAAATTGAAGCTGTATGATACAAGGTTTTTTACCTGCCATTGCACCGGCACAGCAGCTTATGAAATTATGAAGGGTATTATGAGAGAGAAACTAACTTATATTCATTCCGGGGAAACTGTGGAACAGAAAACTTGAAGATATGAAAATTGTTGATGAGAGAGGAAGAAAGATGATTTTACTGGTTGTGGATACACAAAAAGGAATTACGGATGAGAGATTATTCGCATTTGGTAGGATGAAAGAAAATATCAAACAGTTAATCAAGCTTGCGAGAGAAGAAGCGGTAGAAGTCATCTTCGTGTGCCATGATGACGGACCCGGCACAGGGTTTTCAGTGGGGGATGAGGATTTTGAAATCTATGATGAGTTTGCGTCTCTTGCAGGAGAGCGAATTTTTGATAAGACAGTCAACAGTGCGTTTCACAGTTCCACAGGACTTTTGGATTATTTGAAAGAGCGAAAAGAGAATCAAGTGATGATTGTCGGACTTCAGACGAATCTCTGTATTGATGCGACCATCAAGACAGGCTTTGATAATGGACTGGAAATGATTGTGCCGGAATATACCAACTCCACGTTTGAT
This sequence comes from Acetatifactor sp., assembly GCA_024699575.1. Taxonomy (GTDB): domain Bacteria; phylum Bacillota; class Clostridia; order Lachnospirales; family Lachnospiraceae; genus Acetatifactor. The sequence continues at coordinate 6,805 of JAILPF010000500.1, forward strand.
AATGAGTTTATGACAAGTGAGGTCTGCTATCATTACTACAATGAAATGATCTGGCCGAATCGCTTCGCAAAATGTGTGTCCATGGAAGAAGCCATGGAAATGTTAGTGAAAACCAAGGTGGGAAAATAGAATGAAGCTTAGACCACATCATAGCCTATGTATGCAGTTTTTTATCGGCAAAGGCTATAGTCAGGAATTTACGGATAAAATGTATGAACTGCTCAAGCTTCCACAGTCTACACCCATAGAGATTACATTTGGATTAGATGAGTTGTGTCATTCCTGCCCTAACCATCAGACAGGTGTCTGTGATTCAGAGGCTCATGTACATGAAATTGACCGTCGGGTGGCAGAGCATTTTGCTTACACCGAGGGAAGTAAATTGACTCTGGGAGAATTTTGGGAAAACGCCGGAAAAGATATTATAGAGAAAAAGACGCTGAGAGAGTATTGCGGCGATTGTGAGTTTATGGG
>JAILPF010000545.1 GCA_024699575.1 Acetatifactor sp.
TATCCCCTGGTTGGCTCAATACAGGCGCAACCCGTGGCCACGTCATCTTGTATGGCAGCAGGAATCCGTCCTGAAGGAACATTTCTATTGGGTTAGTGTTCCGCGTAACGAGATGGGAAGAGGAAAGCGCGTAGAGATAAATGTAGAGAAGAATGTAATCAATATCCTCCGTTGCGATTATTCTACCCTAACCCTTCGTCTCTCCCAAGAGCTGTTGCCTCTCAACGGCAAGGTTGTTGTTACATATAAGGGTAAGACGTTGTATAAAGGAAAGCCAGAGTCATCGGCAGATACATTCAAGAAGACCTTGCATCAGATGCAAGACCCACGCATGGCTGCACCGGTGGAGATACATTTGTCTGTTAGTTCTATATAACCATGCATTTGGTTATATTAGTGTCATTTTGACTATATTAAAGTTTTTTTGATTTTTTTTAAATTTTCTTGCAAGAAAAAAAATTAAATACTATTTTTGCGGCCAAGAACTAAACTAATTTGCAAATGAGAGTCTGCAAAAATAGTGCACGATAGTAATAACATCATTATTCAGAGCATCAGAGAACACGTCAATCTCCGCGACGAGTTCCTGTATCCCTTCAAACTCCACCATGTGCGCGCGTTTAATAATAAAGTAACACATCAAACACCACAAACTCAATAAAACTTCAAGAAAATGGAAAGGGAAGTAAAAAAAACAATCGGAGATTCCGTGTAGGCGGCAAGGCTGTCATGCGCAATGACAGCAAAAATAAATATCCTATTCCCGTTGTAATGTCCTTCATGCCAAAAGGAGCATGAGGATTTGGCTGATTCCGACACAGAAGCAACACACACACTTCTCACACAAGAATCTGATGTCGGCCTACTCTCCAACCTATTTGGTTTATGCATAATAACAACGTATTGTAGTCACATTTCTATGCATATAGAATGTGTCTGTCCATGAGATACCGTTGTGATACTTATGTGTGCTAATCAACTACAAAGTCAAAATATAAAGAACTTTAACCAATATTTATTTACGTGTTATGGGAACAAAACCTCAACATTTCTCGCCTCCTGCTGATACGGGACTCGAGCTTAGGTTGCGCAATGACAGGCATTTGATGCCCCAGCGCACTTCATGTATGTGGACCAGGCTGGTTCTGGTGCTTCTTATGATTTTCTCGGCATTGCCTATGTTGCGAGCTGAGGAATATATTACAGAACTCAAGGTAGTGGGCAGGGATTCGAAAACTGAGATGAATGCCCAGAAGGAGACGCTCAAGAATCAAGGTTGGAAGATTGTTGATACGGACTTGAATCAAAGCGCCGGCGGATATTATATCTACCTGATGTATAAGACAAACACTACGGCGAATCCTGAGTCGGGTTATGTTACGGACATCATCGCAAAGAAAACGAATGAGCCAAATGGCTTCACGTGGAACGGCAGGAAATACTACAAGGTACCTACCGACGGCTTCGACGGTGATTTGAATAAAAATGCCGCCGGCTCATATATTTACCTATATTTTACGAGAGACCGCTCGAAATTGAGTGGCCATTATGGTACGAAGCGTGTACTAAACAAGATAGAAGCTTCGGAAAACGATAACAGTGCAGAAAGTGGTAAAGAGAACTACGGCCCTATGTGCTGGCTAGACGCCTACAGCAACAAAGCCTGCGATGCCAACACAGGTTGCGGTAGTAATACCGACTACATCTACATTAGGATGTTTTTCAAGGAGCAGAAGTTGAAGGTACAAAATAAACCATCTGCAATACAAAATCTTGTATTTACAGGAAACTCACAGAGGTTGGTTGCTGCCCCATCTAACAGTAACTACGGTACAATGAAATACAATGTGGATGGCGGTAGCTATAGCACATCGTTGCCAACGGCTATTAATGTAGGAGAACATCAGGTAAATTATTTCCTTGACGGTGGTTCGTATGCCAATAATAGTGACACTACTCTATTGAAAGTGAATATCGCTCCCCCCACTGTGAAACCTACGGGTCTTACGGGCGAGTTTTTCCAACGAGAAAAACAGGTACTGCTGAAATGGGGCGCACCTACTGAACTGGCAGGCTACACGAATTACGTGTGGGTTGTCTATCGTGGCAACGATAAGATAAAGACATTGCAGTCAAACGAGACGCGCGAGTGGACCGACAAAGATTACCCAATAGATAACACCGCAGTGGAGTATTCCGTGTACTATGTGTCTAAAACCTGGAACAACGAGGATACAAAAGATGCGAACTGTGTGGCTAAGGTGAAAGTGAACACAACGCGTAAGATTCCTGTGAACAACCTGCAAGCTACTTCAGATAAGACAAAACTGACGTTGACGTGGACATCAGATGGTTACCCTGCAGGCTGGGGCAATAAGTTCAATATTTATGTGGACGACGAGACAACCCCGGTTTACACCATCACTCCATCAAATTATCAGACGGAATTCCAGTGGGAACACCGCTACACGGACGCACATGCCGACCGTGTTAATGGCTCTACGGTGGTGAACGGCAAGACCGTCTACTACACAGAGGAACAAAACTTAGGCGCCTGCACACCTCATAATTATCGTGTAGAGGGTGTCATTGGTGACAAGATGTTGAATAAGGGAACATTGACGCAAAAGGCCATCGGGGCTGCTACACAGTTCTATTCCTTCGAGGCCTCAAAGGGCAGCTATGCCGGTTCTGTTAAGCTCTCATGGCATGTGGACAACCAAGGTTCAACGGTTGCAAAGACATACATCATTGAACGTCGTACAACGGAGAATGAGAATGAGGCGTGGACGGTGTTAGACCGTATGAACAGCGCCGACGAGTATCTGATGTACACAGACGAGACTGCTTTGACGGGTGTCTATTACGACTATAAAGTAACAGCCGTTGACAAATGTCCTAATGGTACCATCATCAACACTGACGCGCAGGATATAGGATTCTCACAGTCTACCGGCACCGTGAGCGGACGTGTAACGTTTGGCGCTTCTGGCAGTGCAGTGGATAGTGTTGACGTAATCATGACCAAAGCCAGTGTGACACATGCGTTGCGTTTCAATAGCACCAACGCTTATGTGACATGGAAGTACCCTGATAACAAGTACGCCAACAAAATGTTCCAAACTGCAGACTACTCTATGCAGATGTGGATCAACCCAGATGAGTTCCCCAATGCCTGGCTGGGACGTTTGAAGGGTGAAAACATCGGTGCCTTTGGAATAGACGGCAATGGACATTTGCTATACTGTTGTGGTACTACTCCGCAACATAATTTTACTACGCTTACACTGAAGAAGGGCGAGTATAATCATGTGACGCTCACCCGAAAAGGAAACGTGGTGACCTTCTATGTGGTAGAAGCCAATCCAGACGGACGCCCCATTGTACATAAGGAGTCCAAGACTATACAAGACATCAAAGACATGTCTGGTTCTACCCAGTTCAATCTGGGCTACTTCAATGGTTATATAGATGAGTTCCGTATTTGGTCGAAGTGCCTAAGCGAGAACGAAATTGTGGGTAACTTCGACCGCCAGCTCGTTGGCAACGAAAGCAATTTGTTGACCTATTGGACTTTCGACGAGGGCTTGAGCTCACAATTCTTCGACTACTCACGTGAGGGTACCGTGTATAACGGACACCACGGTAAGATTGAGAATAACGTGGAATCATCTACAATAGTTCCATCCGATCTGAACCTGAAGGGAACAACCGACTCAGATGGTAACTATATCATAGCCGGAATTCCATTCAGCGGCGATGGTACAAACTACACCATCCGACCAATGAAGAACAGCCATGAGTTCTCACCTCAGAAGCAGAGTCGTTTCATCAGCAAATCTTCACTTGTTCAGAACAGCGTAGATTTCACCGACGTAAGTTCGTTCGAGGTGTCTGGTACAGTGCTATATGAGGGAACAACGATACCTGTTGACAGTGTGATGATCTATGTGGACGGTCGTGCCGTCTCACGCAACGGCGAGGCTGTGATGACCGATGAAAAGGGTAAGTTCGTTGTTGATGTACCCATTGGTAATCATTATCTCACTGCCGTCAGGGACGGTCACACGTTTGTCAACGAAGGCCGTATTCCTGCAGACCCCTCTGGCCTGAACTCGGAATTGATAGCTTTCACAAGCCCCAGATCAGGTCTGAAGTTCACCGACAATACGTTGGTTCCCATTGTAGGTCGTGTAGTCGGTGGAGCCATCGAGAGTGAAAAGCCATTGGGCTTTGGCCTGAGTGAAAACAATATTGGTAAGGCCGTCATCACGTTGGAAATTCCCGACAAGCGCTATATGATCAACGCACACGAGGAGTTTGCCGATGAAGGTCACTTAGTAAGCAATGGCTACTTCCCGACAAAGACAGCCACAGCGCTGCCTCATCCCACAAACATGAATAACCCAGGCGATGCTTATCGTACGGGCGGTACCTACGAGAACGACGCAAAGCAGATTGTGATTACGACTGACGCTGTAACAGGCGAGTTTGGTGCAATGGTACCCCCATTGGACTATAAGGTAGTCTCGGTACAGATGGAGAATGCTGAGGGTCAAAAAGTATATGTGTTTAACCCCGAAGAGCTACCTCGCATCGATGCTAGCAATGCCGCAACCGTACTTAAGGACAGTATGCAGACAGACAATGGCGAAATGATCTACTTTGACTATGTGGCAAAGTTTGTCCAGTCTAAGCATACAGAGCCAGTTCTGTCCGTGACGCAGGGTAACCTCCCCGAGGGTGTATATGGTAATTCACAAGCTTCACATGTGGATCCGCTCACACAGAAGGAGACGAATGTGAATGTTTATACGCTTAACAATAATAAGGTAACGTATAACTTCGGTTATCCCATCTTTGGTGAGTTGGGTACATATACATTCTTCCTTGAAGGATATGAGAATTACACAAACTATGATAAGGATGCTACAGATTCAAAGCGTGAGTCAAAGGTGCCCTTGAGAGACGTTGTTGTCACTATTAGCAATGCATTGAGTTCAGATCAGGTAGTGCAGAGTGCTGACGACCCGACTCATGCCGGCGAGGTGTTGGATTTGAAACCCAACCAGCTGAAGCTTGACTCTTTGGGCAAAGCAACGTATAAGTGGAAGGCTGGTCTGCCCAACATTCAAAGCCCCTTTACTCGTACGCTGAATATGACATATAGCAATGGTGATGGTCAGTACAAGTGGAAAGGCTTGACCGGCAATGGTATGGAGGCTATCATCTTCGGAGATCTCCCCTCTGGCACGAACTTCTCTACGGAGGGCCCGTCAGAAGTGGAGATGATTCTTCATGATCCGTATGGCGACTCGTCGTTCGCCACCTGGGAGACAGGTAAGGTGACCGTGGAAACTAAGGATACAGTGGCCACGGCGACACAGGACAACAGTGCTATGTTAAACATTCATCTTGGTCCTGATCTCACGACCAACACTGGTTTTGGCGTATCTGTTCAAACAGAGATGGATGTTATAGCAGACCTATCGGCAGGTTTCGACCGTGTAACGCAAAATGATACCATCACTTCACATATCACAACTATTGAGAGTTCACGTGCCATCAGCACAAGTGCCGAACCGGATTTTGTAGGCGCTGATGCAGACTTGTATATAGGTAAAAGCACTAACCTGCTCTTCGGAAAGGCCCGTTGCGTTGGTCTGAAGGAAAATAACCAGGGGGTGCTGGAAGTGATGTCAAGCGACGTAATCACCATGGGTAAGAAGTTTGCAACAAACTTTGTTTACACACAGTATCAAATAGAAAATGTGATTGTTCCGAACCTGAAAGATATCCGTAACAACTTGCTGGTTCATGTTGCAGACACGGCAACGGCGACGAATGGGTCATCGGAGCCCTTGTATGTGACGATGCTGAAGGTGGAAGATCCTGACTTCGGTGAACCGGGAACCTACAAAGTCCTTCCTTCAAAAACAGGCGCTTATCTTGGCTTAGATATGGTTGGCTTCTACAACGACCAGATTAAGGGTTGGTACAGTGCCATTGAACAGAATGAGAAGTATAAGGTTGGCTTGTTCAATAACGCCGGTGCAGAGAAGATAAACGTGTCGTTTGGCGGCGGTTCCGAGACTACGGAAACATCTACAACATCGAAGACGATTTCCCAGACGATTAGCTATACTCACAGCTGGACGATTGTTGCATCCGCAGATCTCGGCTTCACATGGAATGGCTTGGGTGCCGATATAGAGACAGAAAACAACACTACGTGGGAGGATTCAGAAAGCGAGACCGACGAGGCTACTACTACTGCGACCTTCAGTTACACACTGGCAGATAGCGGTGCCGATGACTCGTTCACGATGGATGTTTATCCGGCTTCAGGTACCCACGGTCCTGTATTCCGTACCTTGGGAGGCCAGTCATCATGTCCCTATGAGGGTCAAGTATTGACGAAATATTACAAGCCAGGTAAGGAAGAACTTTCTGCAGCTACATGGCAGATTGAGGATCCTGAGTTGACATGCGACAACCGTCTGCTGACGGGTGTTCCCACGGGCGGTAAGGCCCAGTTCGAACTGAAGTTGAAAAACAACTCAGTCTCTAAGACCGACTGCTACTTCAACCTCGTTCCCGTTGATGGTGCAAATCCGAAGGGCGCTTTGCTGAGTCTGCCCACCGGTCCCATCGGCAACGGTCGTACGGTGTTTGTTCCTGCAGGTGAAGCAGTGACAATGATCCTGACACTTGAGCAGGGCAACCTTGCTACAACGAAGTATGATGACATCCAGCTGTCGCTGCAGAGTACCTGCCAGGATGACATCTGCAGTACCATCAGTTTGAGTGCCGAGTTCGTTCCTGCCAGTACACCTGTGACCATGGCTATTGACAAGCCCGTGATGAACCTTGGTAATAAAAACGATGGTCTGAACATCCGTGTGAGTGGCTTCGACCGTTACTTTGCCGGTTTGCAACGTGTGGATCTGCAATACATGGCTCCTGGCGACCACTCTTGGAGCTTGCTCGAAAGCTACATCCCCGGCGACAGCGTGCGTACAGACAATAGCCAGAAACTGTTGCCTGAGAACGGCGTCATCGAGTTGCCGTTGGATATGACTGCATCGAAGTGGATTGACGGTACCTATCAGTTCCGTGCTCGTAGTTCTGCCACCTTTGCCGGTAGCCCCGTGGTTGCAGAGAGCGAGGTACTGACAGTGGTGAAGGACTTGCAGCGTCCTCAGCTGTTTGGTGCTGCTAACCCCAACGACGGTATCCTGAATGCCGGTGACGAGATCAGCCTGACATTCAACGAAGACATCCAGAAAGCCTTGCTGACGGATAACAACATCGTGGTAAGCGGTGTCTTGAACGGCAACGAGGTACAGCATGATGTAGCCCTGTCTGCACAGAACACTGAGCGTGCAGCCTACACTGAGGCCAGCTACAACCTGGGTCAGAAAGACTTCTCCGTAGATATGTGGGTACGCGTAACCTCTGCCGGTGACATCTTCGTACACGGCACAGGAGACAACAAGTTCAAGATGAGTGTGGACGACAAAAACCACATTGTGGCATCTATCGGCGATACAACTTATGTATCCAATGATGTCATTGATAAAGACACCTGGACATTCCTGACATTCACCTATAAATACAATGCTAGTAACAGCCGCCTGAGCGCTCGTGCTGTGACGGCTAACGGCAGGAAGGATCTCTTCGCCAACAAGAAGGTTAATGACTACACTGGTACAGGTGCCATTACACTGGGTCAGAACTTCTCAGGTGCCATCCATGAGCTGGTGCTCTGGGACAAGTCTCGCGACATGAACGAAGCCCAGGCTGAGATGTACGTCACAAAGAAACCTTCTACACCTCAACTTATCGGTTATTGGAAGATGGATGAGGGTAGCGGCAGTGAAATCCGTGACTATGCCCGCAGTCGTAACATGACGGTGCCCAACAATACATGGTATTTGAACAACGACAACAAGGCCGTGAGCCTTGACGGAACGAAGACTGTTCAGCTCGATATCTCGGCATGCAGCGTTGCTCCCACAGAAGACTACGCTGTAGAGATGTGGTTCAAGGGCGCCAAGGCCGACCAGAAAGCTGCCAGCACCCTGTTCTCTGCTGCCAGCACCTCAGTGAGCATCGGCTTCAATGCCGCAGGCATCCTGACGATGAATGCTGGTGAATCTGAGATTGAGCTGAGCGATAAGTCATACCTTGATAACGCTTGGCATCATCTTGCGCTGAACGTGCTTCGCAATGGTAATGCCACCGTCTATGTTGATGGTACACCTGTGAAGAGCTTATCGGCTACAACCGTTCCTACCCTCGAAGGTGCTTGTCTGTACCTTGGCTCAAAGGGTGGCAGCAATGCCTTCTTCAAGGGAACGGTTGACGAGGTGCGTCTGTGGAATGCTTCAATGACCGGTGACCTGCTGACTAGCCAGCGTACACAACGTCTGAAGGGTGACGAGAGTGGCCTGGTGGCCTACTACTCTTTCGAGGCGCTGACACGTGACCCGGACAGTGGTGTCATCTCATCCGTGGGAAGCACCAAGGACCTCTGTACACACACGAAGGAAGCAACTCTGAATAAGGGAAATCTGGTCTTCGTAGATGAGGCTCCTGCCTTGAAGGTGAAGCCCGATGCCACGAACGTACAATTCAGCTACGTAGCTAACGAGCGCAGTATCATTATCACACTGAACGAGACACCTGCCCGCCTGGAGGGTACGACCCTGCAGTTCACCGTACGTTCCGTACAGGATATGAACGGCAACGAATCGTCTGCCGTGATGTGGACGGCTTACGTTCGCCAGAACAACCTCCTGTGGAAGAGTGATACGGACATGAGCATTGAGCAGAAAGTTGGCGAGAGCACATCCTTCGATATCGAATTTGTCAACGAGAGTGGCAATTCCGAGAACTGGACGCTGACGAACCTGCCTGCATGGCTCACTACCAGCGCTACCAGCGGTACCCTGAAGGCTCAGCTGTCTAAGACCATCACCCTGACAGTAGATGAGAGTATACCTGTAGGCAAATACGAGCATACCATCTATCTGACTGGCAATGACAATATCAGTGAACCGCTGACCATCTCGCTGAAGGTGAAGGCTGAGGAGCCCGACTGGGCTGTTAATCCCGCTGACTATGAGTTGTCAATGAACGTTATTGGGCAGCTCCAGATCCTGGGCGTACAAAGCCAGAATGAAGACGACATTGTAGCAGCCTTCATCGGTAACAAGTGCCACGGCGTAGCACATCCCGTTTACATGCCTCGCTATGATGGCTACTTTGTCACGATGGATATCTATGGCAACGAGACAGACGTCACTCTTCCGCTTGAGTTTAAGGTCTTCGAGGCTGCTACGGGTAGTATCTATCCCGTTGTACGTGTCAACTCAGGTACAGCCAACAGCATCAAATTCAATTTGAATGACTTCAAGGGCACTTATAGGAATCCTGTCATCCTCAACGCTACTGACGAGATTGAGCAGAGCTTTGACCTCAGCAAGGGTTGGAACTGGATGTCACTGGGTGTACGTCCTGACGACAATACCGTTGGAAGCATCTTTGGCAACAACAACGGCAAGTTCTCTCAGGTGAAGAGCCAGACCTCTGGTTTCTCTAAGTACGAGAGCATTGATGAGGAATGGGGCGGCAACCTGTCTGCTATGTCTAATACAGAGATGTATATGGTACAGGCTCTCGAGGATGTGTCAAATCCTGTGACCGGTCATATCATAGATGCCAAGACAACACCTATCACCCTTCATAAGGGTTGGAACTGGGTTGGCTTCCATCGCCTGCAGACAATGAGTCTGGCAGAAGCACTTGCCGACTGGAATGCTCAGGACGAGGATATCATCAAGGGTCAGAAGGGTGTGGCCTACTACGATGGTTACGAATGGGTAGGTTCACTCCGCACCCTCGTTCCCGGTCAAGGTTATATGATCAGAAACAATCACCTGACAGGATCCGGTACATTGACTTTCAACTATCCTACATCCTCTATGAAGGGTTCAGGTGCTTTACACATCAGAGCTCACGAGCCCGAATTGACCTTCAGCCCCGTTGATTACCACAGCTATCCCACGAACATGGTTGTTTGTGCTCAAGTTGTCAAGGACGGTCAGCCCGTTGAGGGTATTGAGGTTGGCATCTTTGCCGGAAATGAATGTCGTCAGGCTGATGTGACTGATGAACGTGGTATGGTTTATGTGACCGTACCTGGTAATGAGTCCGTGAAACTGAACTTCCGTGTTACCAATGGTGCTGACATCTATGAATCCGGCGAAAGCCAGACCTATGAGAAGGATGCCATACTTGGTACACCCAAGGCACCGCTTGTAATCAACCTCGACGAAGCAACTGGCATCTGGAGCATCAGCAATTCAGCCGGCGAGTCTATGTACGATATAAGCGGTCGCAAGGTTGCAGACAGCAGAAGAGAGAACCGTCAGCTCCCGAGAGGCGTTTACATTGTCAACGGACAAAAGGTTGTTGTCAAGTAATCATGTTAATCGCAAGATTATGATTAAAAGCAAATTCTTAGGAATCTCATCCCCCCTCCCCGTTTTAGGGAAGGGCGGGTTGAGTCTCCTTCTTACACTCTGCTTCAGTATCAGTTTGTTGGCGCAGACGGTGGGGGATCCTTTCCCCCAAGTGGATGCCCGCAAATACTCCATGAGCATGACCATCGTATGTAAGGTCAAGATGGGAGGAAATACATTGAAGACGGAGGACAACGTCACCATCGCTGCCTATCAGGGCGACGAGATACGAGGTAAGGATGTGCTTGCCGATTACAGCACCCAGAAGAATCAATATCCAGACTTATGTATGCTGACTATCTACGGTGACAAGAACAACGAGCCGTTGCACTTCAAGGTTGCTATCGGCAAGCGAGTCATTGAGGTGGACCCGAATATCGCCTATACTATCAATGAAAGCTATGGCTCACGCATGTCTCCATATTTAATAGAGTTGCCCGAGCCCATTGTTACCAAGCCGAACAACGAGGGTTGGAGAACAGTTTGCCTGCCTTTCAATGCTAGGATACCGTCAGACGTAACGGTTTATTCTGCCGTGGGTGTTAAAGATAATCAACTGGAGGTTGCAAAAGTTGAAGGCTCGATTCTGCCAGCCAATACACCTGTTTTGGTTGAGTTCAATCCTCGGAACGGGAGTCCTGAGTGGTTGTCCTGTGTTGCCAAAAGCGATGTCACCATCAAGGACAATATCCTCCTTGGTACTACCCAGCCAACCAAGGTAGCGGCCAATAGTGTCTTTATTTTGGGCGACTCCGACGAAACAGGAGACTTTGGCTTCTGGCTTTTTCCCGGTACGGAAATTCCTGCATACCAAGCCTATATCCCAAACCTTCCTGAGGGAGTAAAAGGGGCCCTGATTGATCTTAGTGACAATATCGATGGCATAGAAGTTCCTGTCATATCTTCCCAGAAAAGGGGAACTCAGACAGGTTGGTATGATTTGAATGGACGTGAGTTTAAAGGCAAGCCCACATGTCCCGGAGTTTATATCAATAATGGGAAAAAGGTTGCGCTTAAGTAATTTCGTCCCAGAACAAAAGAAAAATCCTGCACTAAATTCTGATGTGCAGGATTTTTTTTGTACCTTCGTCCCGCAAAATGATAATTTTTAACCATAATATGAGAAAAAAGATCCTATCTGCATTCCTGTTTGTTGCCACTATGGCTTGTGCACAGACAGCAGAGTTTTTCAAGCCTCATGCCAGTACAGACCTGCGTTTGCCCTCTGTACCTCTGGTAGTGAATGACCCCTATTTTTCTATCTGGTCT
>JAILPF010000547.1 GCA_024699575.1 Acetatifactor sp.
CAAAAGAGAATGAATAAATGCATCTGTTTCTTTTATGGAAGAATTAAATTCATCAATCTGTTTTTGAATCTCATCATATTCATCCTGATATTCTTTCAAGATGTCAGAAATCGCATTATAATTTGAAGAATTCATCGCAACACCATATAGAACATACGTTCTATCCCGTTCAGCTAAATAAAAGTTAAATTAATTATAAAGGTTCTTTTGCCGGAAGACCAGCTTTTCTTGGATATTTCTTCGGTGTAGATCGTATCTTTTTAATAACAAAAAGATTTCTATAAATATCAGAATCCGGAAGATGAAAAGCGACCTGATTGACAACACTACCACCTAAAATGGAAATGGCACTCCCGGCAGCATCCTGCTCTTCCATAATTTTTTCGGATTTATAGGAAATAAACTCACCACCGATTTTAACAAAAGGTAAACAGTATTCTGTCAGAGTAGACAAATTAGCAACAGCACGGGAAACACAGAGGTCATACTTTTCCCTGAAATCCGTTTTTTTTGCAAAGTCCTCAGCTCTTCCATGATAAGTCTCAATTCTCTCAAGTTTTAAACGTTCAATAACAGCATTCAAAAATTGAATTCTTTTTTGTAAGGAATCCAAGAGCGTAACATTTAAACAAGGATATGCAATCTTAAGAGCAAGTCCAGGAAAACCTGCACCGGTACCAACGTCAATGACAGAAACACTCTTTGAAACATCATAGGCCTTTATCAATGAGATACTGTCAATGAAATGTTTTTTCAAAACTTCATCATATTCTGTAATCGCTGTGAGATTCATTTTTTCCTTCCATTCAACCAACATTTCATAATAGATTAAAAACTGTTCAATCTGTTCTTCGGTTAATTGAATATTCAAAGACTGTAAATCCTTGCGAAATTGTGTTGTATCCAAATTATTCACATTTCACCTCAATTATCAAATCCATTCTTACTCGAATTATGATTTAACTGTTCCAAGTAAACTAATAAAACAGAAATATCAGCAGGAGAAACACCTGAAATTCTGGAGGCTTGTCCCACAGATACAGGTCTGAACTCTTTTAACTTCTGTCTGGCTTCCAGACGAAGAGAGGAAGCATCATCATAATTAATTGTTTCCGGAATCAGTTTTTTCTCCATTTTCTTATACTGCTCGACCTGACGTTTCTGACGTTCAATGTAACCTTCATATTTTATCTCAATTTCAACCTGTTCAATCACTGAATCAGGGAGTGGTTCTCTTTCCTTAGCAATCTCAGATAAAATATCATAAGAAAGTTCCGGTCGACAGATTAATTCAGCCAGAGTTGCAGCAGTTTTCAAAGTTGAACTTTCGTGTTTTTCTAAAAATGCTTGAATTTCTTTATTCGCACCAACAGAAGTATTTTTTAATCGAGAAATTTCTTTTTCAATAAGCTCCTCTTTTTTCAAAAGAGCATTATACTGTTCTTCGGAAATCAGTCCAACTTCAAAGCCTTTTTTTCTAAGTCTGATATCAGCATTATCCTGTCTGAGTAACAGACGGTATTCAGCCCTGGAAGTCATCATACGATAAGGCTCTCTATTATCCTTCGTAACGAGGTCATCAATCAAAACACCAATATAACTTTCTGATCTATCTAATATCAAAGGTTCTTTTCCTAATATTTTCATGGAAGCATTAATACCGGCCATCAAACCTTGAGCAGCAGCCTCTTCATAACCGCTACTTCCATTAAACTGACCACCACTGAATAATCCGTTGATATTTTTAAATTCCAGCGAAGGATACAATTGTTTCGCATTGATACAATCGTATTCGATTGCATAGGCATTTCTGACAATCTTACAATTCTCCAGACCGGGAACCGTTCGATACATTGCAAGCTGTACATCCTCCGGCAAAGAAGACGACATACCGCCAACATACATTTCGTTCGTATAAAGTCCTTCCGGTTCAATAAACACCTGATGTCTTTCTTTTTCTGCGAATTTAACGACCTTATCTTCTATGGATGGACAATATCTGGGACCGGTTCCTTCGATAATACCTGCATAAATAGGAGATCTGTCCAGATTATTTCGAATAATTTCATGAGTTTTTTCATTTGTATAAGTCAACCAGCAGGATACCTGTTCTTTTTGAACAGTTTCCGGATCTGTTGAAAAAGAAAAAGGAACAACTCTCTCATCACCAAACTGTTCTTCCATCTTAGAAAAGTCAATACTTCTCTTATCCATTCTTGCTGGTGTACCTGTCTTGAAACGTCTAAGTTCAATTCCCATTTTTTTTAGAGAATCTGTCAAATGAGTAGCAGCCTGAAGACCATTCGGTCCGGTATAAGTAATGGACTCACCACAGAGACATCTTGCACGCAAATATGTTCCGGTACAAAGAACAGCAGCCTGACATTCATAAACAGCACCGGTAAAAGTTTTTACACCTGTGATTTTCTTTTGTCCGTTCTCCAGATTTTCCCAGAGAAGTTCACATACTTCTGCTTGTTTGATTGTCAAATGTTCCTGATTCTCCAGAACATGTCTCATGGATCGTGAATAATCAGCTTTATCTGCCTGAGCCCTAAGTGAATGGACAGCAGGTCCCTTGGAAACATTCAACATTTTGGACTGGATAAATGTCTTATCAATATTTTTGCCCATTTCACCGCCAAGTGCATCCAATTCTCTCACAAGATGTCCTTTGGAAGAGCCTCCAACATTCGGATTACAAGGCATTAAAGCAATACTGTCCACACTAACTGTAAAAATAACAGTTTCCAAGCCAAGTCTTGCACAGGCAATAGCTGCTTCACATCCGGCATGACCGGCACCTATTACACAAACATCAACTTTCTCACGTATTTCCGTCTTCATTCTACTAGCCTCTTTTATTTTCCCATACAAAATTTAGAAAAGATTTCTTCTACCAAATCATCTTCCACACTCTCACCGATGATTTTACCAAGAGCAGAATATGCACTCATCAAATCAATGGAATAAAAATCTTCCGGCATATCATCCTCTACACTTCTCTTTACCATTTTTAAATCAGAAAGTGCATCCTGTAAAGCTTCTTTATGTCTGATATTAGTAATTACAATCTCATCTTTTTGCTTTATCTCTCCTGCAAAAAACATATCAGTTATGAGATGTTCAAATTCACTCAATCCAATTTGTTTTTTTGCAGAAATCGGAAGAATAGATATATTCTGCGCTTCATAGATATCCGGAACGATATCATTCATAGAATAAATCATATCTTCTTTAGATACAACACTTTTTAAATCAGTTTTATTGAAAAGAATAATAACCTTTTTATCTTTTAACAACGGAATAATATCTCTGTCATTTTGATCCAATGGAACAGAGGTATCCACAACATATATAATTAAATCAGCATCCGCAGCATATTTTTTTGCTCGCTCAACACCAATTTTTTC
This sequence comes from Acetatifactor sp., assembly GCA_024699575.1. Taxonomy (GTDB): domain Bacteria; phylum Bacillota; class Clostridia; order Lachnospirales; family Lachnospiraceae; genus Acetatifactor. Next base: position 3,414 of record JAILPF010000547.1, read on the forward strand.
AACTACATCTTCTGTATCTCTGATGCCGGCAGTATCTATAACATTCAAAGAAACTCCATTCAATCGAACGGATTCCTGCAAAACATCTCTGGTCGTTCCGGCAATATCTGTAACAATTGCTCTCTCCTCACCAACCAACAAATTTAACAAAGAGGATTTACCTGCATTAGGCTTTCCAACAATCACAGTAGAAATACCTTCCCTTATGATTCTGCCGTTATCAGCTGTCTGCAGTAAATGACTGATCTCAGAAATCAAAGATTCCAATTTATGATTTAAACGTTCGGGATATCCGGTAAGATCAATATGCTCAGGGTCATCCAAAGCAGATTCAATAAATGCAATCTCATAGATTATCTGACTACGAAGTTCTTTCACTTTTTCCGAAAGATTACCTTTTAACTGACTGATGGAGGATTCCAGAGCATATTCATTTTGGGAATGAATCAAATCCATAACTGCCTCTGCCTTGGATAAATCAATTCTTCCATTCAAAAATGCTCTTTTGGTAAATTCACCCGGTTCAGCAAGACGTGCACCGTATTTTAAAACAGTCTCCAGAATTTTTTGCATCACAAGAATACCACCGTGACAATTGATTTCAACAGTATCCTCGGTAGTATAACTTCTGGGTGCTTTCATGACGACAACCATAACTTCATCAATCATTTCTTCATCAAAAATATATCCATAATGAACTGTATGGCTATCAACATTTTTTAAAATCTTTTTTCCGTTTTTTGTCTGAAAAACGGAATCTGCAATTGTAATTGCATCAGGACCACTAATCCTTACAATACCAATACCGGATTCAGAAAGTGCGGTCGCAATTGCTGCAATTGTATCAGTTTTCATAATAATCTCCACTCTAACAGATATCAGATAAAAAACTGGA
>JAILPF010000010.1 GCA_024699575.1 Acetatifactor sp.
ATAATGTTGTCTTTAATAATCATTAAAAGAAATATACAAACAAAATAAAAAGAAACCGGAGTTTTAACCCTTTATTATGAAGGTAATTCGGTTTCTTCTTATTTCTTGTCATCTTAACTTAATGACATTGGGCTGCCGGGCAGCCTCCAAAAAAATAATTTATCCGTTATTTACTGTAATTTTCATGGAAATATCCACTGATTGTATATATAGTTGACATACCTGTCGGTTGAATTACATCCGTGTCATACCCGGGCATATCCCACCACTCTCCGGTTGAGAAGAAGGGATCGTACTGACCGGCTGCATTCTTGGTAGTAAGGTTAACATCTAATATTTCCAGGAACTGGTCCATGAAGGTATGGGTGTTAATCTTGCAGGTCTCATAGTACTTTACCATACCTCTGACAGTCCATCCCACACACCAGGATTTAAAAATAGGATTTCCGCGCATTACAACTTTACCGTCCTTGTTGGTAAACAGAAGCTTCGCCGTACCCTGAGCCATTTTCCCCGCGTTGATCAGGTATTCTGTCTCTCCGGTTATTTCGTAAAGCAGGGAGGTTGCATAGATTAATGTACCCTGATCGTACGCTGCAATCCAGTTATCCACCTCATCTTTTTCTGTAAAGCCTGCATGAATGGTATACTGGTCTGTCATCAGCGCACTGTTTACCATCCAGTTGTAAAGTTTTTTACCACGCTCCAGGTATTCCTCATTTCCGGTTTTCTGGTAGCCGAGCAGATAGCAGATTGTAATCGGCGCATTGGTACAGACACCCTTTCCGTGTTTGCCATATTCCTTGTCCCAGTAAACTGCTCCTCCCTGAACTTCATCATAACCGGTCCAGAAAAATTCAAGTAATTTTTCAGCCTGTTCCAGATATTTCTCATCTCCCAGCAGGTCATATGCCTGGAACATCTGGTAACAGATCCAGGCATTATCATCATAATAATAATCCCCGGAAGTCTTCCATCCTGCATTGTAATAGGTCTGGTGTTCAAAGGTCCCGGCCGGAGAATTAATGGTTGCGTCCTCCACAAGATATCCCTTTAACCCAACGTTCAAAGCACTTTCATAATTTTCCTTAACCTCTTCGTTATCCGGGTATCTCTTATATGCCTCTGACAGAGATTCCAGGAAAGAGGCAAAAGGCCATGCACATGCCTCTCTGTCATCCAGAAGTGACGTTTTCAGGGAACCGGTCTCCTTATTGTAATATTTTTTACAGGTTTCCAGCAAAAGCACCAGCCCTGCATTAGAATAAACATCCTCCACCAACATTGGTTCTTCCTCCTCAACATCTACCTCTTTTTCTCCCGCCGTTTCCTCCGTATCGATGGTCTCTTCAACGGTCTCTTTTACGGTTTCATCTACCTCTGATTCACCAGTTGCCGGCTCATTTACTGTTCCACATCCGGCTATATTGGCTGTCATGATGACCCCCATAAGTAATGCTGCCATCCTCTTTTTCATTTTTTTGAGTCCTTTCTGCTGTTCTGTCTTAAAATGCTATCTCAAACTCAAAGGCACAGTCATCCTCACACCACATCTTAAAGTTTGTGCCCCACTTATTATTAAATAAACAATAGGAAAATCCATTTTCTACCTGTGGTAATTCTCTGTATTCCCCATAGAGCCATCTTCCGCCTACACTGATCAGTGGAGCATGGATATTCTTAACAGATATCGTACCGTCTGCACCGGTATAGAGCATTTCCTCCACACAGTGCTGCTTTCTGTTTCCTCCGCGTGCAACGTCAAGAGGACTGATGTACTGACCCATTTTGTTCATTTTCCATCGGTAAGGATTCTCCACATCAAATTTCATATCCAGCCAGATGGCCTCCGGCATTCTGTTGGCATCCTTATCGGTAAACTCTACACGGCAGGTAATCTTATCCCCAAATGTATAAGATATCTGCGCGTTTCGCGGACATCCATAGGTCTCTGCAGCCTTTTGGTTGCCTCGAAGAATGATATCCACCTTCTCACCCTCAAGCAGGATCTTCATAGCGGCAAATTCATATTCTTTGTGTTGTAAGCCTTCCACGAATTCCAGTCCCGGTTTCGAGAAATCTCCCTCAGACCAGCACTGATTGGAGCGGAAGTCACGGTTATAGCTGTAATAGTTATCCACACAATCTCTTGCATTGTAGGTGGTATAACCAAGCTTTCCAAACTGTCCTTCTGTTATCCACTCTTTTCCTTCTTTTGCAAGATAAACAATTTCTCCGTTTCCGCCAAACGCTGCTTCATAAGAGCCGATTGTCACATGCTCATACGGAGCCAATTGTCTGGCCCTGCTTTCTTCTTTCTTCTCATGCTTTTCCAGCTTAGAGATTGCAGCCTCTGCCTCTGCCTGTAACTGCATCGGTAATGCCCGGATTGCTTTGAAAATATATTCCATCTGCTCTTTATGAGAACTCTCATAAAATGCATAGGAACCGGTAAAATCATCGTTTCTGTATTTATGAATATCAGATGTCAGTACGCCTACCATATTCGCGTTTCGATTTGTCAGCATCTCAAAGGTCGTCGCATCCTTCTTTCTCGCTTCCTGAAAGTCTGCTTTCTCCCAATGGTCGAAGTCCATCAGATATTTTTTATAATCCAATCCCCAGGTGTGCTCAGCAATCATCATAAGGTTTAATAAAAATTCTTTATACTCTTCCGAATTTTCCTGAATTTTACCGGATTCTTTCCAAATATTTTTCAGGCGGACCAATTCTCTATAGCGGGCAACCTTCAAAGGATCCGATGCGATACCATGAATCCAGGTATCACCGATTTCCTCCTCAATGACCGGCAAAGTATCTTTGATTTTCCATACGCTTTCTGCGTATGCATCCATTGTGGAAGCCACAATTGTTGCATTGGGATACATACTCTGGATTCTATCCATCTCTTCCTGAATGGCTTCCGCGGATTGCGGTCCAAGGTTATCTCCTGTATGTGCAAATTCCAATGCCTCATCCATTCCCTCCACATAACAGGGAGAACCATACTGGAAGGAATACTGCACAACAATTTCTTTTCCCTCACTCTTCCACAGGAAGGTAGTGGGCACCTCAGGCACCATGGATGATGGATTCACGCCGATGTGAAGATACTGTTTTCCATGCTCCGCAAGCATTTTGACGATTGCTTTCGTATGTCCCGGAACATCCGTCATCTTGGTTGCGATTGTCTTTTTCCCGAACTGGGCATCCAGCCTGTCTGAAATAGATAAATCAAAGTGAAACAGCTCCTCGTCCAAAAGCTCCGTATGGGTGGTACATGCCAATCCATGCCAGCAGATGTCCCCTCTTCGGATCGCTTCACGCAATTTCTCACAGCTTTCTTTATCGCAGTTCTTAAAGAAGTCATCAATCAAAAAAGAGCCCACTGTCCAGATAAATTTTTTGTCTTTCTCTGTATTCATTTGAAATGCCAAATCGATAGAATGGGGGATATATTCTTTACGATATCTCTCTAAAACAGTCGCCCCCATATCTGTAAATCCAATGTCCAAATGTGTTTTAAATACCACGTGAACCTTTTTTATTTTACTCTTATCCATTTTTTAACCCATGCCTTTCATACATTATTTATCTGATTGATGCCACAATCATTTTTATTTCTTTGCCTTCTCTGTCCCGGGGAACAATTACATAGCTACCTACACTTGCAGGAACAATCACTGTTTCTGCATAGTGTACTTCGAACGGTTCAAAGCTTCCGTCTACGCTCTGAACGATAGCACTGCTGCCTTCCACCAGATTCATAACGTGAACCGTATCCTCCATAGTCACCTCATAAGGTGCCTTTAAATTATAGCGGACAGTATCCAGAAACTCCCGCTCGTGAAGACCGGTTCTTTCCACCAATGCACTATCTGTTTTCTCCAGTGTCTTTTCCATATGAATCAGATTGTTGTAAACAAAATCTGTATTTCTGTCCCACTGAATGTTTTTCAAACCGTGCTCCACATGAATCGGACGGGGTCTTCCATCCAGACCAAGTCTTCCCCAATCCCATAACTTAAAGGTAAAAATATACGGGGTTGCACTGATTTCCAACACCATTACATTCTGACCGGAGCAATGAATGGTACCGGCCGGAATCAGGACATGGTCATGCTTTTTAATCGGCACTTTGTTTACATATTCCTCTGCCGGGAAAGCACATTCTCCACTCTGCGCACGCCGTAAGTCTTCCGCCATTTTATCCCGGTCCACCTGATCCTTTAATCCGAGATAGACATAGGACTGTTCTTCCTCATCCGCATCCAGAATATAATAGCTTTCATCCTGAGTATAATGCATCCCGAATGTATCCTGTATGTATTCCGTGAGGGGATGTACCTGCAGGGAGAGGTTTCCTCCGCCCATGGTATCCAGCATATCGAAACGAATCGGGAACTCCGCGCCGAATCTTGCATGCACTCTGTTTCCCAGAAGGCTAACCGGCTGATAGAGCACCACGTCAATTGCAGGCAGTTTTACGCAGACATCTCCTAAAGATGCGTTGATACTGTTTTCCTCCGGAACTCCATCAAAACTCCATGCAAAATTAGCCTTTGTTTTGTCCAGATTAAAGTTCTCCTGCATCCAGTGTCCACCCCATACTCCCGGATCAAAATAGGGCTCCAGGCGGAACGGTTCTTTAGCAAATGTGCAGAGCACCGCACGATAAGCTTCCCCGGTAATCATCTTCGGATGGTTCTTCTCTTCTGTTTCCAGAACATAATCAAACTTGTTATAATATTGCTTTTTATAGCGGTCTGCCAATCGCCATTCCACAAAGAATCCTCTCTTATATTTCTCCAGCACCGGCATATCCACATTGGTGTGATTCCAGTTGGGCATTCCGTCTCTGTATCGCAGCTGAATCTCCCATCTGGTGATACTGCAATAAATGTGCAAATCACCATCGCATACCAGTCCGGTTCCAAAGCCTATCAGAACAATCAGTCCTTCCTGGATTGCCTCAAGCTTCTTTCTGCATTCTTCCAACCCCTCTTCTCTGTAGAAGTCCTTCAGCTTTTTGTGACAGATAACGCCGAACACTCTGTCATCGGTAATATAATCATAGAATTCTTTTTCCAGCTGCTCTTCATTCTTAGCATACTTGTCCATATCTATGATTTGTGCCGCACCAAGTTCTTTCGCCAGCTGAGCCAGTTCCTGCTTATCCACTCCAGGGTAATAGTCAAAGCAGAGAACTGTTCTGGAGGATGGACGTTCCTTCAGCTTTCTTTTCAGTTCTTCTGTAATCCGATTACCGCCATCCCAGGCGCTATGCTCAAATCCTTCTATTTTTTTTACCGGATGCGGTTCATAATTATTATACTTATTTTTAA
>JAILPF010000040.1 GCA_024699575.1 Acetatifactor sp.
GGATGCATATCAGTTATTTATGGATGTAAATACATTGTATCAGCTTTTCAAGATATTGGATGGCAATTCGTTGCGTGCTGCAAAAATAGCAGACGCACTGGAACAGTTCACACTGCAGGTTGATTTTGAGCAGGAAAGAGAGGAACGGATTCTCGATTATCGCAAAGCGAGAGAAAAGATACGCCCTGTTTTGGAAGCGCACAACGGATCAACAATGCCTACATTTTATGCGATCGGAAATGCCCATATTGATTTGGCATGGTTGTGGACGATGGAGGAGACTCATCGAAAAGTTGCACGTACATTTGCAGCGCAATTGCGTATGATCAGAGAATATCCGGATTACAAATATCTTCAGAGCCAGCCGGCTGCATACGAAATGTGTCGACAATATTATCCGGAGCTGTTTGAGGAAATCAGGGAAGCAATCCGAAGTGGACGGTGGATCGCAGAAGGCGGTATGTGGGTGGAACCGGACACAAATATGGCCGGAGGTGAGGCCTTGGTTCGGCAACTACTCACAGGAAAACGCTATTATAAAGAAGTGCTTGGTGTGGACAGCCGGATCTTATGGCTGCCCGATACCTTTGGTTACACAGCTGCTTTGCCACAGATTTTAAAGGGGTGTGGCATAGAATACCTTGTAACCCAGAAAATCTTCTGGTCATACAACGAGGGAGAGCAGTTCCCGTACCATTATTTTAATTGGGAAGGCATGGATGGTACGCGCATAGTATCTTTTCTGCCGACAAGTTATACCTACCGTACAGGTCCGGAAGAAATTAATCATGTGTGGAATAACCGCACCCAAAAAAGAGATATAGATGCATTTTTGTTGCCCTTTGGTTATGGTGACGGAGGCGGTGGCCCGACCAGAGACCATATAGAGTATGCAAAGAGGCAGCAGGATTTGGAAGGCGGTGTGAAAGTAAAACAGGCAGCTCCTATAGAGTTTTTTAAAGATATGGAGAAAATGGGCGGTGCGAAGAACACCTATGTGGGAGAATTGTATTTCAGCGCACATCGCGGAACTTATACTACGCAAGCCGGGATGAAACAGAATAATCGCCGCTGTGAATTGGCTCTTCGTGAAATGGAATTCTGGAGTAGCCTAGCCATAGGTCAGGGCATGGTATACGACTATGAGAAAGCAGATTTTTTGTGGAAACAGTTGCTCCTGCATCAATTTCATGATATCCTCCCGGGTTCCAGCATAGCAAAGGTTTATGTTGACGCTGGGAAGGCTCTTGACCGGGTGATTAATGAGAGCAAAGAGGTAGAAAGCAGAGCACAGGAGATGTTGTCCGTTCAACAGGACGAAGCGGTTACTGTATGGAATTCATTGAGCTTTTCCCGCCGGGCATTGGTGAAACTGCCGGAAACTTTTGCAAAAGGTGCACAGACTGTGGCGGGTGAACACGTGCCGGTTCAGGTAGTGGATGGTGAAGTAAAAGCATTGGTTAAATTGCCGGCATGTGGTGCAGTTTCGGTTATACCGCAGGAGGTTTCAGGAACGGAAACCGCAGGAGTATCGGTCTGCGAAATCGAGGGCGGCTATACCCTGGAAAATCGTTTGGTCTGTGTGCAGGTGGATAGAAAAGGTCAGGTAACGTCCTTTGTGCGAAAGGAATCAGGAAGAGAATTTGCTGCAGGACCGATGAATTGTTTCCGACTGTTTAAGGATATTCCGAGAATGTATGACGCATGGGATATTGATTCCAATTATCTGGATCAGGAAATAGAAGGATTGACGGAGGCAGTGCTGATACCAAAGACAAGTGGACTGGAGGGTGTGCTGGAGCTACATGGCAAAATTGGTAATTCACAACTTGTACAGAAGATTTGCCTGACAGCAGAGAGTGATCGGCTTGAATTTGTGACCGACATCAATTGGCTGGAGCTCCATCGTTTGCTGAAGGTAAGCTTCCCGGTGGCAGTCCATGTACAGAATGGAATAAATGAAATGCAGTTTGGATATGTGGAACGTCCCACACATCGATCCAGATTATATGACAAAGACAGATTCGAAGTATGCAATCACCGATACAGTGCTCTGTGTGACGGCAGTCATGGGGCTGCAGTTTTGAATGATTGTAAATATGGAATCAGTATGAATGATAATGCACTTGAACTCACTTTGTTGCGAGCGGCTGCCAGCCCGGAAATGAGAACGGACAACGGCATGAACACTTTTTCCTATGCATTTACCGCATGGGAGGGAAGCTTTGCAGACAGCGAGGTAGTGCAACACGGATATGAGCTAAATGTGAAGCCATCTGTCACCATTGGGCGAACCGACATTGGAAGTATGTTCTCTGTCGACCAAAAGAATGTCATTCTGGAAACGTTGAAACCGGCAGAGGATCAGAGCGGTGATTTCATAATGCGCTTATATGAAGCACAGAAAGCTTCCGGTGAAGTAAAGATTACCTGCAACATGGATGTAAAAAGTGTATGGCTCTGTGATATGTTAGAGAACGTGCAGAAAGAGGTTCCTGTGGAGCAAAATACCTTTCTGTTATCGTTTGGAGCGTTTGAAATTAAGACAGTTCGAATAAAGCATTGACTCTTATACTTCCACAAAGCATGAATGGTTTGAGACTGCATGTGAATAACTAAAAGGACTTGGGGAAGGAGCAGGAACTATTTGCGGGATACAATGAAAACGATATCAATGAATCTTTTGATGAGTGGTAACGTGTTCCTCTATTACGGAGAGAAACTTGGAATGAAGGAATCCGGCAAGGATGAGGTGTCAACGAGGTGGTAGAGCAGTGGACGGATGACAATATCGCCGCTTTGAAGAAGACCTATGGAGAAGGGGGACTGACCGCAAAGCGTCTCGGTGCAAAACTTTTGATGGATGAACAGGATGTAGAGGATAAAAGGATGAAAATCAGTGAACTATTTCAGGAATTATTAAAATGGGGAAGTTCCTTTGACAGTGGGGCAGGAGAAAACAGGACATGCGATACATGTAAAGCCGGTGACATGGATGAGGAGATTCGTGGAATCGGTGTGAGCATGTTTGCAACTCCGGAGGTAATCAGGGCGTGTGCGCAGATGAATGCGAACCTTTTGATTGTGCATGAACCAACCTATTATGAACACTGGGATGATACTAATCTTTCAATAATCGGAAGAGAAAAACAGCGATTGATTGAAGAGAGTGGATTGACGGTAGTTCGATTCCATGACCATGCACATGCTATGAACCCAGATCTGATATATGCAGGTGAGATGCGTGCACTTGGGTTACAAGGCACTTTGCAGAAGCAGGAGCAGTTTGCAATTAATCGATTTGAGCTTAAGGAAGGAATGACAGCAAGAGAGTTGGCACATTTAATCGAAAGTAAACTGGGAATAAAGCATGTGCGAATTGCCGGGTGTGCGGATAAACCGGGGCGTAGGATTAGCTGTAGTTTTGGGACTCCCGGTCATTTGGCAGAAGAACTGGAAGAGAATGATTTTGTGCTAACGGGTGAAATCTGTGAGTGGGCCGATGGACAAAGAGCCAGAGATTATGCTCAGATGGGTTATAACAAAGCAATCCTGGTTATGGGGCACATCGGTTCAGAGAGAGAAGGTATGCGCTACCTTGCAGAAATACTGCAGGGAAAATATCCTTCTTTGCATACAAAATATATAGAGTGTGGCGAAGTGTATCAGTATACGGATGACAGATAGAATCAGATTGACAGATAGAATCAGATTGACAGCGGAAAAATTATTAGACTTTGCATTCTTTTGCAAAAGGCGCAGAGACGATAGCAGGAGAAAGCGTGCCGGTTCAGATGGTGGATGGTGAAGTAAAAGCGTTGGTCAAATTGCCGGCATGTGGTGCAGTTTCGCTTATACCGCATGAGATTGCTGCAGAACCGATGAATCGTTTCCGACTGTTTAAGGATATTCCGAGAATGTATGACGCATGGGATATTGATTCCAATGGTTACTGTGGAGCAGAATGCTTTTCTGTTACCGTTTGCAGCGTTTGAAATTAAGACAGTTCGAATTATAAAAATCGCCACTTGACAAATGTATCGAGTGGCGATATATTATACTTATAATATATCAGGTGACGATATATCGGGAGGCGAAGGGAGTGAATACAAGTGGCGGATAGAGAGAATCCATTGACAGAAGCATTTTTTTATATTTTATTGGCGCTGAGAAAGCCTAACCATGGCTATGGAATCACGCAGGAGGTGGAGGCTCTGACCGGAGGGAGACTGAGCCTGGGGGCAGGTACCCTGTATGGAGCACTTCAGGCTATGTTGAATCGCGGATGGATCAGAGTTTACAGTGAGGATACCACATCCCGCAAGAAGAAGGAGTATTTGATCACGGAGACGGGGCTTGCAGCCTTTCAGACAGAAAAGAACCGATTGGAAGAATTGTTAAAGCATGCGAAGCTGATGGAGGAGAGGGAATATGATTAAATTCAGATTGTATTTTGATAAGGATGAAGAGGTAAGCTGGCTTAACAAAATGTCCAAGGAAGGGTGGGCAATGACAGGGTTCTTTGCCGGATTCTATTCTTTTGAACAATGCGAGAAAGGAAAATACGAATACCAGGTGGATTTCGGTGAACGTTTTGGAAGCGTCAGTAATGATTACAGGGATTTCATGCAGGAAGCGGGAATCGAAATTCTGCAAAACTGGGGATATTGGATTATCTTAAGAAGACTTGCTTCAGAGAAGCCTTTTGAATTGTATACGGACGTGGAGTCTGCAATTGAACATTATTCCAAGATTAGAATGATGTTTAAAGTTGCATTTTTGTTTGAACTTGCGTGTGCACTTGTGGAGTTTATAGAAGGAACACAGGGATTTAG
>JAILPF010000092.1 GCA_024699575.1 Acetatifactor sp.
GTTACTGTACAGATTGTTACTGTGGGAACGCCACTGTAACAACGGTCTCTGTTCTGGGTCGTCCTCAGGGAAGTAATGATATGGCACCTGAATCGGCAATCCCTTATTTTTATCACGAAAATACTCGTTACGTAGCGTATATCTGTCATACTCCGGATGACCGTTCACAAAAATTTTTTTGCCCTCCTGCGCAATTGCCAGAAATACTCCTGCTGTTTCCGACTCTGCAAGTACCGTAAGTTCCGGGCAGGCATGAATTGCCTCTGCAGGGGTTTCTGTATGTCTGCTGTGAGGTGCAAGGAAAATATCGTCAAATCCTCTCACCAACGGAATTTTTCGATTGGCAACCTTATGCTCATACACACCGAAAAGCTTCCGTGATAAATGAGCCTTATTGATGCCGTAAAAATGGTAAAAGGCTGCCTGCGCTGCCCAGCAGATAAAAAAAGTAGAGGTGACATGAGTTTCAGACCAGTCCATAATCTCACAGATTTCTTCCCAGTAGTCAACCTCTTCGAAGGTAATATCCTCAACGGGAGCACCCGTGATAATCATTCCGTCAAATTTCCGATCTTTAATCTCATCAAAAGTACAGTAAAACTTATTCAAATGACTTGCTGCAGTGTTCTGTGATACATGAGTTTTTGTATTCATAAATGTCACATCCACCTGCAGCGGTGTATTGGAGAGTGCACGCAAAAGCTGCAGCTCCGTATCCTGTTTTACCGGCATATTATTTAAGATCAGTACCTGGAGCGATCTGATGTCCTGATGTAATGCACGGTTCTCATCCATCACAAATATGTTCTCATTTTCCAATATCTCTTTTGCAGGCAAATCACTTTGTGTCTTAATTGGCATAATGTTTCCTCTTTTCCGGATATTTATTCTATTGTTATCCTGTTATAAATAATTACCCATAAACTCATCCTCTGTCAATATTTCCACCCCAAGCTCCTTGGCTTTTTTATTCTTCGTAGAGTTGGATGTACTGTCATTATTGATAAGGCATGTGGTCTTGGATGTAACACTCCCGGTGACCTTTCCACCCTTTTGTTCTATCAGTTCTTTCAAGGTATTTCGATTATCAAAATGATTCAAGCTTCCGGTAATGACAAAAATTTTCCCTTCCAGTGTCTGTTCTTCCGCACTCGCTTCCGGTTTTTCCAGATGTAATTGAGCCATCAAATGCTCCATCAGTTTTATGTTTTCCTCATCATGCATAAACTCTGCGAACGCGGAAGCAATCACTTCCCCTACGCCGTCGATAGCACTCAGCGTCTCCACATCAGCACTCTGCATTCGTTCAAAACTGTAGTCAAAATACTTACAAATCATTTTTGCATTCGCAACACCGATATTTGCTATACCGATTCCATAAATAACTCTTGGAAGTGTCGTTGTCCTTGCACGTTCAACACTGTCCATTAAATTATTATATGATTTTTCTCCAAAACCATCCAGCCGCACAATTTCTTCCCGATGCTGCTGTAAACGGAACAAATCCGCATATTCATGGATAAATCCATAATCAATAAATTTCTCCAAAGTTGCCTCAGACAATCCATCAATATTCATCGCATCCCTGCTTACAAACAGCGTAAATGATTTAATCATTTTTGCCGGACATTTCTCATTGATGCAGTAAAGAGACTGCACTTCATTCAGCTGCTTAATCTGTGTTTTTCCGCCACAGACAGGGCATCTGTCGGGAATCGTCACATTATCGCTGCAGGTTAAATTTTCTGCGATTTGTGGAATAATCATATTAGCCTTATATACGGTAATCCGATCACCTATACCAAGCTTTAATCCTCTTAAAATACTGATATTATGAACAGAAGCTCTGCTGACAGTTGTTCCCTCCAGTTCTACCGGTTCAAAGATTGCAACGGGATTAATCAAGCCTGTTCTGCTGGCACTCCACTCAATCTCTTTCAGTGTCGTTTCACGCAATTCATCCGCCCATTTAAATGCAATGGAATCTCTCGGAAACTTTGCGGTTCTTCCCAAAGACTGTCCGTATGCAATATCCTCATATGTAAGTACCAATCCATCGGAAGGAATATCATATGTCTGAATCCGCTGTTCAAAAGTCCCAATTGCATCCAGTATATTTTCTTCATTCACCATAATTCTTTCCACAACGCTAAAACCCTGTTGTTCCAGAAAGCGATACTGCTCCTCTTTTGAATTATGGAAATCAACTTCATCCGCTCTCACAAGCGAAAACGCATAAAACTGAACATTTCTCTTAGCTGTAATCTCATTGTTCAGCTGTCTGACAGAACCACTACATAAATTTCTGGGGTTCTTATATTTCTCTTCCGGATTCGTAATCTCCGCATTCATTCTCTCAAAATCTGAATAACTGATTACCGCCTCGCCTCTGATGACAAGCTCACCTTTATAGGAAATATTTAACGGCAAATTTTTGAAAGTACGTGCATTATTGGTAATGACCTCACCAATTTCACCGTTTCCACGAGTAACCGCTTTTGCAAGTTTTCCGTCACTGTACGAAAGTACTATCGTCAAACCATCCATTTTCCAGCTCAAAATTGCAGGATTTCCATGCAACCATGCTCTCAATTCATCTCTGTCCTTCGTCTTACCCAAAGAAAGCATAGGACTCTCATGCTGTTCCTTCGGTAATTCATCAACAGCCTCATATCCGACTTGTGTTGTAGGACTATTCGATAAAATTACACCGGTCTCCTGCTCCAATGCCGTCAACTCATCATACAGCTTATCATACTCATAATTGCTCATGATTTCCTCATCCTGAGCATAATATGCCTTTGATGCATTATTTAATAAATCTACCAGATATTTGATTCGTTCCACTTTATTTGACTGCATATTGTATTGTCTGCTCCTAATTTTTTCCCATTGCTTCCTGATATAAGCGCCTAAGTTCCTCTCCCTTCACTTCTCGATAACTCCCGTAATTTAAACCATCGAGCGTGATATTCATGACACGAATCCTTTTCAATGCGCGCACTCTGTATCCCAACGCTTCACACATTCTTCTGATCTGTCTATTGACTCCCTGAGTCAAAACTATTTGAAAAGTAAACTTACCTGTTTTTTTGATTGTGCACTTTCTTGTAGTAATGTCCAGTTCCTCAAGAAATACTCCATTCGACATTTTACGTAAAAAATCAAGTGTTATTTCTTTATCAACCCGCACAACATATTCCTTCTCATGCAGATTAGCGCCCCTCATCATAGCATCAATCAAATCGCCATCATTTGTAAGCAATATTAAGCCTTCTGAGTCCTTGTCCAATCGACCTGCATATGTCACCCGGACCGGATAGTCAATCATATCGCTTATTTTCTGCTCGGCATGTCTATCACACTCAGTACAGACAACACCTTTCGGCTTGTAGTATGCAAGAACAACCGCTTCCTTCCGCCCTGCAATCTCCTTGCCATTCACACAGATTCTGTCCGAATCACAAACATTCTGCCCGACCGTCGCAAGCTGTCCGTTTACCAGCACTTTTCCCTGCTCAATTAGTATATCAGCCTGTCTGCGTGAGCACACACCGCATTTTGCCAGATATTTATTTAATCGAATCTGTTCCATCAAACTCTTTCCTTAAATACTTTCTAAAAATTCTTCCACCGATGCTTTACACATTTAAGATATATTATAGCATCAAACCTTCAAAAATCCAACCAAATACCTAGTCAATAAACA
>JAILPF010000047.1 GCA_024699575.1 Acetatifactor sp.
TATCCCCGGGCTCATTCATCATAAGCGCCTTTGCAAGAAGTTTTCTCCCATATCCTTTTCTCCGGCAATCTTCCGGCACAAACAAGTCAAATGGCTCATTCTCATCATAGCAATAGGTGACATCCACATAGCCCACAACTCTGTCTTGCTCCAACGCAATCAAGCTACGAAAGCGCTCCGGTGCTTCCAGAATCTTTTCTCCTGTCCAATAGCCGGTATCTCTGTGAATGGCAAGATACTGTTTCTCATATTTTGAGGTAAGTTCTTCCACGCCGATTGTATCCACCTGCGGCGCACAGTGTTGATAGACCATCTTATTCTGCTCTTTCTCAAATCCGGCACCGCGTTCTTCCAAACCGGAGCGAAGCCATTTATTTGCAGGATTCAGGACAAAGTCTGCGCGATATCTCGGAAAATGTTCCTGTAAATACCGAAACATTTCCCGGTAGGCCTGAGCTTCTTTGGATAACCCGGTCAGCATTTCAATATAATTTTCCTCTTTGATAATCAAAAACAGGAAAAAACCTGTCAAATCCTGTTCTCTGAAAACACCGATTGCCTGCCTGTTTGGTTTTGCAGCTGTTTTTTTCAGTTGTTCTACCGCCTGCTCATTTGCTTCCAGCATCGGGTCTGAAAATTCGGGGTCATTAGAAAAACTATCAATGAAGCTACTATGTTTATCAAAATCTGTGATGTACTGAATCATGCTGTTCCTCCTATTATGAATCTCGACGCAACAGCACTAAATATTCTGTTGTACCCGGTTCCAGTTTTTTCTCTTCCGTCACTTGAAATCCATGTCTCTTATAAAAACGGATAGCATTTATATTTTTCTCCAAAGCCCACAGATGGTCTGCGTTATGTTCTCGGATTGCATATTCCAGAAGCTTAGAGCCAATGGATGCATTATGCAAGGCAGGCTCCACATATAATCTGGCTATATATGTCCCATCTATTTTTATAAAACCTTTGACAACTCCATCATCATAAACATAAATATTGTTCAGTACAGGCTCGTACTGCTTCATCGCTTCCGGCACCTGCAATTCTCCGAAAAAATATTCATCATTTTGAATAATCGGATAGAAATATAATCGATAGTTTAAGACCTGCATCTCCGCGATTCTGGCAAGGTCATCTTTCTTAGCTTGTCTGATTGTCTCCATAAGATGTTCCTTTCTGTCAGTAAAAATTTTATTTTCATTTTTGATACATCTCCCAACATTTCAGGACACTGTAAATATATTTCTTGTTTTTCTCCGGCACGTCTTCAAGCTTCTTTTCTATCATTTTGCCAATGCTCTGTATTGCATCAGTTCCGGTGGCATCGTATGCCTTGACATTTTCACCGGAAAAATAGTTATACCGAAGCCCCACAAGAAAGTCATCACTTATTTTTGCCTCATCAAAAAGCATTGCCAGTTCATAGGCTTCTTTCACATACTCTTTCATCTTCTCATGTTTTCCCATGTAAGACAATATGTATGACATCAATATGCAAAGCATTGATTTTAATTTATAGGTAACATTAATTTCCCCTTTAGCACCGTAGTCACCGACGATTTTCAACTCAGACTCTACCAAGTCCGCTGCGGCTGTTAAATCCGCGCTTTTTCCTGACTCCATAAGCGTTTCAGCCATATTGTTTACCGTAGTGAGCTGTTCTACAAAATACTTTAGGAGAGCCATGGAATAATACTCCAGTGCCTCCCCATCCTTTCCCATGTCTCGCAAAACAACACCTATCTCATTGCATCTCCAGCCGTCGTAATTGGTCTTTTTCAGAAGTTCTATCGCTTTTTCCGGATCGATTTTACGGTACAGATATGCCATCTTGGATTTGATAGTATACTCCATAATTTCACGTTCATTACTTTGGGAAATGTAATGAAGCGCATTTTCAAAAATTTCTATGGCATCCTCAGAATCCTTCTTTTCCCTACTCTCAAGGAACTTATAGTTGTACAGGTCACCGCAGACATAAAGCACCTTAAACGTATGCGGATATCTTGACATGGCATCCTTTGCAATCATGATTGCCTCCTCAAACCGATGGCTTCTCGCAAGGACGTCAATCTGTTTACACATGTCCTCAATTTTTTTGGAAGACAGGCTAAACCCCACTAATTCATCCATGGAGATGTTAAAGAAATCCGCCATCTCCATCATCGTCATGACATCCGGAACATTATTTCCGTTTTCCCATTTAGAGACTGCTCCCACAGTCACCCCGAGAGCCTCAGCAAGACCTTCCTGCGTTAAATCCATGTCCTTTCTGTATTTTTTTATGTTTTCAGAGAGCTTGAGCTGCATCTGTCACTTCCTTTCCGACCATTTCAAAATCCAGTCTGCTGAATGAAACCAATACCAGTATTGCTATGATTGTAATTCCACAAAATCCAATCAGAAATGCGGCACTTAAATGAATAGAAATCAGGCTCACCAAAAAAGCTCCGATAGGGGTGGCTGCCATTCCACCGGCATTCAACACAGCTCCGGCTCTTGCAAGGTAGTCCTGGTTACAGGTTTTCACAAACTGTATACTCACACATCCACTGATAACAGATGCAGCTGCCACCATCATGAAGAAGCAGATGCCGGCAAAAATATATCCCGGAATAACCGCTCCTTTAAACGCTCTTCCGATAGAAACCAGGTACATAAACACACCAAGAATCATGCCACAGCTGATAATCACTTTTTTGGTGGAAAGCTTTTCTGTAATCATCGGGGTTATGGCAGAACCGATGATTCCTCCTATTGCCCCGCCATGCCTATCACACTTAGGAAACCGCTTCCTAGTCCATAAATATCCTCGGCAATCGGCGCCTGAAGTGAATTCAGCGGAACCAGAATATAAAAAAGGAAGGTGATATATATGTATGAAGAAG
>JAILPF010000069.1 GCA_024699575.1 Acetatifactor sp.
AATATACTTGACATTTCAAACGTTCCCTACCAAGGTTTTATATCTTTGGGATTCGTTTTACACCATTTTTAAGGTGCCTTAGTATATTAACAATCTTTTCAATTTATGTCAATAGTTCTTTTCCGCTATTATTATCTAAAAGTTACTGTTCACTGCCCAGCCAAATAGCCTATCTCGTAACCATATTTTCTATTCAATAATCTTCAAAAAAGTCAGTAAAATAGCGGGGTTTCGCTATTTTTTTATTGCACCTTATATGGTTATGTGATATAATAAACACATAACCATATAGGAGGTATTTTAAATGGCTATCATTAAACAGTTCGACAAAAGAACAGGCATCACTTATGTTTATGACTCCAAATCCTACTACGATAAGGAGAAGAAATGTTCCCGTGCCAAACGAACATTGATAGGTAAACTTGATCCAAATACCGGAGAAATCATTCCTACCGATGGTAGAAATAAAGGTGCAAAATCACAACCAAAATCCCCTTCTCCTGAAATAGATAAGGATAAACGTATTCAGGAACTGGAAGACGAAAATCGTCAGCTTAAACTTCAGATCAATGCACTTAAGAAAGAACTCGACCGTATCAATGCTTAACCCTTATCAGGAGGAACAGTATGACTCTTCAGGAAGCTCATGCACTACAACGCCGTGAACTCATTTCTCTTCGCGCTGAAAACAAGAGACTCCAGAAGCAGGCATCTGTTCTTTTTCCTAATGAGGAAAAAGAAGCTCTTGAAAGACGGATCCGTCATCTTGAAAATACAATAAAGACTTTGGAATTTAAGCATTCCGAATCCCGTAAACTTCATCTTAGTAGAATCAATTCGCTTGTATCCACAAACAGAAGACTTTTGGATGAAGTTGAATCACTTCAATCACAAGTTTCTTCTCTTATCAATGAAAATGAATACAATCTCAAAAGAGCTGAAATAGCTGAAAAAGAAGTTGCGCTTCTCAACGGTACAAACAAAAGACTCGAAAAGAAACTCAATACCAACTTCGAGAATTCCTCTCTTCCTTCATCTGCTCTTCCTTTTAGAAAAAGAGTTCCCAATAGCAGAAAACCAACCGGCAAAAAACCCGGTGGACAACCAGGCCATAAAGCATACGAAGCTGTTAGACTTACTCCCACAAAGGAACCTGTGCATATACCTGTCCCGGACAGTATCTCCAATAATCCTGATTGTTACCCAACCGGTAAGCAGATAGTCAAACAATTAGTAGATATACAAGTGATTGTAAATGTTACTGATTTCATTGCGGACGAATACAGAAACCGTAAGACCGGAAGCCGTATCCACGCACCTTTCCCTGCCGGATTGACAAACAAAGTCAACTATGGTCCTTCTGTCAAGGCTTTTGCATTCCTTCTTAACAATTACTACAACGTTTCTATTCAAAAAACAAAGCAATGCATATCTGATATGACGAAAGGTGTTGTGGATTTATCTGCCGGAACGATCAGCAACCTCTCTTCTGAATTCTCTACCTCAACAGAATCTGAACGAGCAAAGATTTTTTCCTTGCTCATTCATTCCAATGTTTTATATTCTGACGCTACTGTCAGTAACGTAAACGGAACCAGAAAAGCTGTCATTCTATGCACTGACAAAGAACATGTACTTTATCAGCATTTAGAACATAAAGGACATGATGGTCTTACCAAGACACCCGTGGAAAACCACAAAGGTACCCTCGTACATGATCATGATAAATCTTATTATTCTTATGGTTCAAATCATCAAGAATGTATTGCTCATGTGCTTAGGTATCTTATTGGTGCACAAGAGAATGAGCCTCATCTTAAATGGCACAAACAAATGCATGCTCTGTTGCAAAAAATGATTCACATAAGAAAGAAAACCAAAAATGGTATTCCGAAGGAAAAAGTAAATGCACTTATTCAACGGTATGAATCGATACTTTTATTAGCGGAAGAAGAATACACTGAGCATCCTCCTGGGAAAGAATATATGGATGGATACAATCTCCAAAAGAGGTTACGCGCTTACCAGGACAGCCATCTATATTTTCTTTCACATCCTGAAGTTGATCCCACGAACAACATAAGTGAGCGTGAATTGCGAAAATTTAAGAGGAAGCAAAAACAAGCTGTTGTACTCCGGAGTAATACCGGAGGACAACATATTTGTGATGCACTTACCATTATTGAGACAGCCAGAACTCAAAATAAGAACGTATACGATACCGTTGAAAAAGCATTTGCAAAATAGCCAAAAGGGATACGGAAAAGTTTGTTAGAAACTAACAATCAATCTTCCGTATCCCTCTTATTTACTTTATTTGGTTAGGCTGTGAACAGTAACA
>JAILPF010000074.1 GCA_024699575.1 Acetatifactor sp.
CATGAAGAACTGTTTCCCGTCAGGTGCGGTCAACATAGGGAACTGTAGCTGAGTACCCTGAGCCGGTCTGATCACACCGTCTGCTCCCGGTGCAGGAGTCGGAGTCATATTGACCGGGCAGAGATATTTGGATGCCACAATCTGGTCGGAAACCATTTTGCGGTGTTCCGGCGTCGGCTCAGCTTTCATCAGTTCAATTGCTCCCATCAAAAGTGGGTTGGATACAGACTTTGTAAATTCCATTTCTTTCCTCGATTCTTAAACAAAATTAAACACGATTGTAGTTAATCAGACAACCCTTCAAAATAATCTGACGCTCTTCATCTGTAAGCTCTCCGAGTCTTAAATCGAAAGCGGTAAGACCCTGTTCGGATACCTTGTATGCCTTGATAGTATCTGCTTTCTCTTCAACAGCCTTCTTAATACCCGGCACAAACAGATAATCCAGATTCTTGAAAGGCAGTTCACCTTCTTCAATCAGGAAGGGAAGCATACCCCAGTTAATCAGATTGGAGCGGTATCTCTTGGTTGCATATTCATTGGCAATATTTGCCCATCCACCCAGAACCTTCTGGCAGGATGCAGCCTGCTCTCTGGCAGAACCATCACCTGGTTTTACAGCAAAAATAGTAGAACCAAATCCGGTATTAGCAATATCCGCATCCGTAAATTCTTTCTTTACGCTTTCCATGACAGATGTTACCCAGTCACAGGTGTCTGCGGGATTTTCTCCGTTCATACGGGCTTTTTCCGCTTTCTGTACCTCTTTGGCACGTCCCACATACTGAGGGTCTTTTCTGCTGAGTGCAAACTCTGCAAGTCCCAGAGGATTGGAACGGTAGGAGGAAGTTTCACCGGAGGGAATCAGTTCATCCGTGGTTGTTACCGGATCATGAATCTCAGAAACCACCTGAAGTACCAGGTTCTCAGGAAGTGCCCCCATAGCAGGCCAGTCCTTGATGTTGGGGCCAAATTGAATCTCTACGCTCGGATCAGCCACTCCCTTGGAATCAAACACACGATTAGCGTAAATATTTGCGTCAAAATGATATTTATATTTGCCAATCTCACCGTCGAATTCTGTGGCAGGAGTCAGCACACCCTTGTTAGCTGCTGTAGCTGCGATGGAACGTGCGTCCATAAGAGCCACGGAAGAAATCTGTCCATTCTGCAGTTTGGAGCCTTCACGATTCGGGAAGTTTCTGGTGGAGTGACGAATACTAAAGGCATTGTTTGCGGGAGTATCCCCTGCACCAAAGCAAGGTCCGCAGAATGCAGTCTTCATCACAGCGCCGGTCTCAAGGATGGTTGCTGCGCATCCGTTTCTGATTAATTCCATGTATACCGGCATGGAAGCAGGATATACGCTCAAGGTAAATCCGTCAGAACCGATATAATTACCCTTCAGAATGTCTGCAGCTGCACAGATATTTTCAAAGCCGCCACCTGCACATCCGGCTATGATTCCCTGGTCTACCATAAACTTTCCGTTCTTAACCTTGTCTTTCAGCTTGAAATCCACTGCGCCGTCTAAGCTGACAAGTGCTCTTTTTTCCGTCTCATCCAGAATATCCATCAGATTTGCATTGAGCTCTTCGATGGTATAGGTGTTGCTCGGGTGGAAAGGCATTGCAATCATAGGGCGAACCTTGTCCAAATCTACCACAATCATTCCATCGTAATAAGCAACCTGTCCCGGATTTAACTCGCTATAGTCCTCGCTTCTTCCGTGAATCTCATAGAATTCCTTAATCTGCTCATCCGTCTTCCAGATGGAAGAAAGGCAGGTGGTCTCTGTGGTCATAACATCGATACCGATTCTGAAATCAGCACTCAAGTTTGCCACGCCGGGTCCAACGAATTCCATTACTTTATTCTTTACAAAACCATTTTTAAATACTGCTCCGATAATCGCGAGGGCAACGTCCTGAGGTCCTACACCTTTCACCGGTGCCCCTTTCAGGTAAACGCCTACCACCTGGGGCATATTGATATCATAAGTCTGATTCAGCAGCTGCTTTACAAGCTCAGGTCCACCTTCACCCATTGCCATAGTACCAAGTGCACCATAACGTGTATGAGAGTCGGAACCCAGAATCATTTTACCGCCGCCTGCAAGCATCTCTCTTGCGAACTGGTGAATAACTGCCTGATGAGGGGGCACATACACACCACCATATTTCTTCGCACAGGTCAGACCAAACATGTGATCATCTTCATTGATGGTACCGCCCACTGCACACAGAGAATTATGGCAGTTGGTCAGCACATAGGGCATCGGAAACTTCTGAAGTCCTGATGCTCTGGCAGTCTGGATAATTCCAACAAAAGTAATATCGTGACTGGTTAATTTGTCAAATCTGATTTTGAGTTTCTCCATGTTGCCGGAGGTATTATGTGCCTTCAAAATACCATATGCCATAGTATTCTGAGCAGCTTCCCTGCTTGTAACCGTCTGACCGGTCTTGGAACGGATGGCAGCTTCAGCCTCCGCGTTTGCTTCAACAATATCGGTGCCGTTTACCAGATAAGCACCGCCCTGCAATAACGTTACCATACTCTCTCCTCCTGAAATATATCTATCAAATATTTATACAACTAATATACACATCAGGCATTATTATACTGGAAATCCCACTCCTTTGCAATGAAAATCAAGCTTTTCCATTATAAAAGGCATGCACATAACCCTAATGCGCATGCCTTTTCCGACTTTTCAACCCAGTTTACAGAACCACTTTATCCAAATGCCAAATTTCATCCACATACTGCTGGATGGTACGGTCTGAAGTGAACTTACCGCAGGAGGCCACGTTCAAAATTGCCTTCTTTGCCCATCCGGCTTCATCCTTATAAGCTTCCTCCACTTTTTTCTGGGTTTCAGCATAAGAGCGGAAGTCCTTCAAGATAAAGTAAGTATCTGCTCTTGCTGTATTCAGTGTGTTCAGAAGAGAATTATATAATGGTCTGAAGCGTTCCGAGTCATCCGGTGCATAGGTACCGTTAATAAGTTGCGTCAGAACCTTTCGGACATCCGGGTCATTGTTAAAGATTTCCATAGGGTCATATCCGCCATAGTTTTCATAATGGATGACTTCATCGGAGCTAAGTCCGAAAATAAACGCATTCTCCTCTCCGACTTCCTCCACAATCTCCACATTGGCGCCATCCATGGTTCCGATGGTGACTGCGCCGTTTAGCATGAACTTCATGTTACCTGTTCCTGATGCTTCTTTGCTGGCTGTTGAAATCTGTTCGGATACATCCGCTGCCGCAAAGATGATCTCCGCGTTGGAAACATTGTAGTTTTCGATGAAGACAACCTTCAGCTTGCCATTGATTGATTCATCATTGTTGATGACATCTGCCACGGAATTGATCAGCTTAATGGTCAGCTTAGCATTATAGTACCCTGCCGCAGCCTTGGCGCCAAAGATAAATGTCCTTGGCGTGAACTCCATGGCGGGATGTTCCTTAATCTCATTATACAGGTACATAACATGCAGAATATTCAGAAGCTGACGCTTATACTCATGCAGTCTCTTTACCTGAACGTCAAAGATGGAATTCGGGTCCACCTCAACATTATTATGCTCTCGAATATAATTTGCCAGACGAACTTTGTTCTGGAATTTGATGCGCATAAATTCATGCTGTGCTTTCTTGTCATCCGCATAAAGCTTCAAATCAGCAATCTTGGGAAGATTGGTAATCCACTCACTTCCCACATGCTCGGAAACCCAATCGGCAAGCAGAGGATTGCCGTGAAGAAGGAATCTACGCTGTGTAATTCCGTTTGTCTTATTGTTGAAACGCTCCGGATACATCTCATAGAAATCCCTAAGCTCCTGTTTTTTCAAAATCTCTGTGTGAAGTCTTGCCACACCGTTTACCGAGAAACCGGAAATGATTGCCAGGTTAGCCATCTTAACCTGACCATCATAGACAATCGCCATGCTTCTGATTTTATCCTGCACATTCACTCCCGGTTCATAACCATAACGGCTCTCCAGCTCCAGAATAAATCTTCTGTTAATCTCCTCGACAATCTGATAGATACGGGGAAGCAGTCTGGAAAACAGTTCAATCGGCCATTTTTCCAAAGCCTCTGCCATGATTGTATGATTCGTATAAGCGCAGGTCTTGGTGGTAACCTCCCAGGCTTCCTCCCAGGTCAGATAATAATCGTCCATCAGGATTCTCATCAGTTCTGCAACCGCAACAGTCGGATGGGTATCGTTTAACTGGAAACAAACCTTCTCATGGAATTTGCGGATATCCTTGTGGGTACGCATATATTTTTCCACTGCTTCCTGCACCGATGCAGAGACGAAGAAATACTGCTGTTTCAGGCGAAGCTCTTTCCCAGCATAATGATTATCATTGGGATATAATACCTCTACAATCATTCTGGCGAGGTTCTCCTGCTCTACCGCTTTCTGATAATCTCCTTTATCGAAGGAATCCAGGCTGAAGCACTCCACTGCTTCCGCATCCCAGATACGGAGAGTATTCACGATGCCGTTTCCATAGCCGACAATCGGCAGGTCATAGGGAATCGCACGCACAGACTGGTAATTCTCCTGTGTGAAAATATTTCTGCCGTTTTCATCTGTTCTCACAGTCACATAGCCGCCAAATTTAATCTCTTTGGCATACTGGGAACGACGAAGTTCAAACGGATTGCCGTCCTCCAACCAGTTATCCGGTACTTCCACCTGATAACCGTCTTTGATTTTCTGTTTAAACATACCGTAACGATAGCGAATTCCACATCCGTACGCCGGATATCCCAAAGTCGCAAGAGAATCCAAAAAACACGCCGCAAGGCGTCCCAGACCACCGTTACCAAGTGCGGCATCGGGTTCCTGATCCTCAATCACATTCAGGTCCACACCAAGCTCCTTCATGGCATCCTTCACCTGGTCATAACCCTGAAGGTTAATCAGGTTATTACCAAGCGCACGCCCCATCAGAAATTCCATGGACATATAGTAAACCATCTTTGGGTCTTCTTTTTCGTAAGCCTTCTGTGTTTCCATCCAGTGTTCCACTATCTGGTCTTTCACCGAATAGGCAACCGCCTGAAAAATCTGCTGCGGAGCTGCCTCCTCTAAGGTCTTGCGGTATAAAGTCTTAACATTATATAGTACGCTGGTTTTAAAAAGTTCCTTGTTGAATTTAAGCTTTTTTGTATTAGTGCTTTTCAATTTCGGTCGCCTCCCATACGATTATGTCAGACAAATAATTTTTACTCATAGATATTCAGTTATTTTCTATTATAGCAAATATTTATTCAGAATCCAATGGAAATTTTGTGTCATCAACAAGAAGAAGGATTTGGGGCTCATTATTAAGCCTCAAATCCTTCCTTATTTATTGTGCAATAATCTTTATTTTTTCTCAATGGCAATGACAACATTCTCTCCGTTGACATTCCATTCTTTGCTGACTGCAAACTCCTTACCGCTTGTCAGTTCATCTGCCAGAACCTTGCCGCAAATCATTTCGCTGTTCTTCTGTGCAACTTCATTCAGCTTGTCATTACCGTTTAAGGAAACCTTGATATGGTCCATCACCTCGAAATCAGCATCTTTACGCATGGTCTGAATCTTGCTGATAATCTCATATACAAAGCCCTCTTCAATCAGCTCTTCTGTCAGGTTCATATCAAGCACAACGGTCATACCATTGTCTTCCTGTGACATATAGCCTTCCCTCTGAGCCATATCGATCAGCAGGTCTTCCTTGGTCAGTTCCACGTTCACACCGTTTACGTCAAAGGAAAGCATTCCCTTGGTGTTCAGTTCATCCATAGCTGCATTTCCGTCCAGACCAGCAAGTTCTTTCTGGATTCCGCCGAGCTGTTTACCGTATTTAGGACCTACGGTACGAAGCTGAGGCTTAAAGGTGTAGGAAGTGAAATCTCTCACATCATCCGTAAAGACAACTTCTTTCACGTTCAGCTCATCTTTAATGATATCGGTATAGAACGCATCCAGAGTGAAATCGGCTTTGATATACATCTTGCTGATGGGCTGACGGTTCTTAACATTCGCTTCGTTACGGCACGCACGTCCCATAACGACCGCATCCAGAACACGCTCCATGTTCTCTTCCAAATCTTTATCGATAAATGCTTTCTCCACAACAGGGAAATCGCACAGGTGAATACTTTCGGGAGCGGATGCATCCACACTTCTCACCAGATTCTGATAGATATCCTCTGTCATGAAAGGAATCATAGGTGCTGCTGCCTTGCTGATGGTTACCAGCGCAGTGTACAGAGTCATGTAGGCATTAATCTTATCCTGTTCCATGCCCTTTGCCCAGAAACGCTCACGGCTACGGCGAACATACCAGTTACTCATCTCATCCACAAAGCTCTCCAAAGCCTTGGCAGCTTCAGGGATACGATAGTTCTCCAGATTGTAATCCACTTCGCCTACAACGGTATTCAGACGGGACAGAAGCCACTTATCCATAACCGGAAGCTTATCGTATTCCAAAGCATATTTGGATGCATCGAAGTTGTCGATGTTTGCATACAGTACAAAGAAGGCGTAGGTATTCCAGAGCGTACCCATGAATTTTCTCTGTCCTTCCATAACAGCCTTGCCGTGGAAACGGTTCGGCAACCAGGGCGCGGAATTGATGTAGAAATACCATCTGATTGCATCTGCACCGTAGGTTTCCAGTGCCTCGAAAGGATCCACTGCATTGCCCTTGGATTTACTCATCTTCTGACCGTTCTCATCCTGAACATGTCCGAGAACGATAACATTTTCATAAGGTGCTTTGTTGAACAGCAAAGTACTCTCAGCCATCAGAGAGTGGAACCATCCTCTGGTCTGATCCACAGCCTCGGAAATAAACTGTGCAGGGAACTGCTGCTCAAACAACTCCTTATTTTCAAACGGATAATGATGCTGTGCGAAAGGCATTGCACCGGAGTCAAACCAGCAGTCAATTACCTCAGGTACACGTCTCATGGTCTTACCGCAGTCCGGGCAGGTAAAGGTTACAGCATCAATATAAGGGCGATGTAATTCCACCTTTGCATTCTCCGGATTACCGGATTTCTCAGCAAGCTCTGCACGGCTACCGATGGATTCCTGGTGTCCGCACTCTTCACACTCCCAGATATTTAAGGGAGTACCCCAGTAACGGTTACGGGAGATAGCCCAGTCCTGAATATTCTCCAGCCAGTTGCCGAAACGCCCCTTACCGATGGATTCGGGAATCCAGTTTACTGTATTATTGTTGCGAATTAAGTCGTCTCTTACTGCGGTCTCCTTGATGTACCAGGATTCTCTCGCATAGTAGATAAGCGGAGTGTCGCATCTCCAGCAGTGAGGATACTCATGCTCGAATTTGGGTGCATCGAAGAGCTTGCCCTCTTTCTCCAAATCCTTCAGCACTTCAGGGTCTGCCTTCTTTACAAACAATCCTGCATACGGGGTCTCAGCAGTCATGTTACCCTGTCCGTCTACGAACTGTACGAAGGGAAGGTCATAATTTCTACCCACACGGGAGTCGTCCTCACCAAATGCAGGTGCAATATGAACGATACCGGTACCGTCCGACATTGTGACATAGTTGTCACAGGTTACAAAATGAGCTTTTTTCTTCTGTTTAGTTGCTGCTTCCGCGGAGCATGCAAACAGGGGCTCATACTCTTTTCTCTCCAAATCCTTGCCGGTGAAGGTCTCTAGGATTTCGTATGCTTTCTCACCTTCTTTGGCAAGAGGTCCAACAACCTTATCCAAAAGTGCCTGTGCCATATAATAAGTATATC
>JAILPF010000083.1 GCA_024699575.1 Acetatifactor sp.
ACAGCCTGATGGAAGGGGAGTTGTGCTCTCTCTTCGCAACCGGCTTTCTTTAACTGAGACAACAGAGCCTTTTTGTCTACACGAATACCAAGGCTGGAAAGCTCCAATGCGATATCCAAAACAGGATAATATACAATGATATCAGCGTTTAAACTCCAGTCATCATAGTCCGGTGCACGACCGTCGTGAGGTTCACCGTTCTCGAGAACATCGCCTATCTGCATGATACATACAGCCCCTTTTGCTTTTGCAATATAGTATTCTCTCTCCTTTGGAGTATAATCCGGGAACATTTCCTCTAACTCATGTGTAGTTACGAAGAAAATATCGTGAGGGAGAATCTCTTCTATGTAATCAAAATGGATGGACATATATTTTTCTGTCTTTCGAAGCACCTGATACACAGTGCGGACAGTGTCCTTTAACGTATCCAGCGTTCTGGCCTCTTTTGTAATTATTTTCTCCCAGTCCCACTGATCCACATAGATGGAGTGGATGTTGTCAGGAACTTCGTCCCTGCGGATAGCACTCATATCAGTATAGAGACCTTCTCCAACGGAAAAGCCATATTTCTTGAGAGCGTAGCGTTTCCATTTTGCAAGAGACTGAACAATCTCAGCTTCTCTGCCATCCTGATACTTAATATCGAAGGATACGGGCCTTTCAACGCCGTTAAGATTATCGTTCAGACCGGATTCGGGGCTTACAAATAAAGGAGCCGAAACACGCAACAGATGGAGACGCTCTGCCAAAAGATTCTGAAAAAAGTCTTTTACGGTTTTGATTGCTATCTGTGTTTCGTATAAATTTAATGATGATTTGTAATCAGAAGGTACGTTCATATTTGACATATATTTTTTCCTACTTTCTTGAAAAGTCATTCATTAATATTTAACAGCGTTTGACAAGATTTTGCAACTATTTTTTTACTTGCAACATTCGAACATATGTGCTATATTCAAAACAGAACAAATGTTCCTGCTGAAAAAAGGAATAAATCTCGTTTGTGAGGTGTAATTGTGCAGGTGATAGGATATAATGCCGGTTGCAGTAAAGAACTGAATCTTATGGAGAAACTGGGGATATTGACAGATGCCGCTAAGTATGACGTCGCGTGTACCTCCAGCGGTGTGGAACGAAAAGGGGATGGCAAATCCATCGGGAACTGTGTTTCCGCCGGAATCTGTCATAGCTTTGCGGGGGATGGAAGATGTATTTCCCTCTTAAAAATATTATTGACGAATGAATGTATTTATGATTGCAAATATTGTTTAAACAGATGTAGTAATGATGTTCCGCGGGCAACCTTTACGCCGGATGAAATATGCCATCTGACGATGGAGTTTTACAGACGTAACTATATTGAGGGACTGTTTTTAAGCTCAGGCATCATACAGAGTCCATCTTTTACCATGGAATTAATCTATCTGACGATTTTGAAGTTACGGACAGTTTATCACTTCAATGGCTATATTCATGTTAAGGCAATTCCGGGCGCGGATGCCGAATTGATTCGGCAGACCGGATTTCTGGCAGACAGAATGAGCGTTAATTTGGAACTCCCCACAGCAGAAGGGCTGAAGAATCTTGCACCTAATAAGCATAGGAAAAATATTCTGACACCTATGCGCCAGATTCAAAACGGTATTACAGCGAATCAAAATGAACTGGTGTTGTATAAGCATGCTCCAAAATTTGTTGCAGGTGGTCAATCAACCCAGATGATTATTGGTGCGACGCCGGAAACGGATTATCAGATTATGAGTGTGGCGCAGGGACTATATAATAAATTTGAACTAAAGAGGGTTTTCTATTCAGCCTTTGTCAATGTAAACCATGACAGTACGCTTCCTTCGCCCGTCAGCGGACCACCGCTTTTGCGTGAACATAGGCTATATCAGGCAGACTGGCTCCTCAGATTTTATGGATTTCAGGCAAATGAATTGCTGGACGAGTCGAGGCCTTTTTTCAATGTGATGCTGGATCCGAAAGAGGATTGGGCGGTTCGACATCTGGAACTGTTTCCGGTGGAGATAAATAAGGCGCCTTATGCTGTGCTTCTTCGAGTGCCGGGAATCGGGGTTACAAGTGCCCAGAGGATTATGCGGGCTAGGAGGTCTGCTAAACTGAGTTTTGCGGATTTACGCAAAATAGGTGTTGTACTAAAGAGAGCAGTCTATTTTATAACATGTGAAGGCAGGACGATGTATCCCATACATCTGAGTGAAGACAGTATTGTACGTGAACTGACATCTTCACAGAACCGAATTCGTTTTGGAAGCGATGGTATGACATATAAACAGATGTCCCTTTTTGATGATGAGAAATTTCAGATCCCCATAGATCCTTTTGAACAATACAGGACTGTGGTTGGGCAGATATAGAGGTGAAATCATGTATTTATATCGTTGTGAGGATACTTTAGAGGGAATATTTACTGCAATCTATCGGGTATATGAAGATAAGAGGAGCGCGGATGAGGTGCTAATCAGTGTTTCAGAGGAATATTTATTGTTTTATACAGAAGTGGTTGTGACAACGGATTACAATAGAAGTATGAAGGTTGCTCGAACACTTCGCAAAAAATTCGGGGAGGAAGATTACCTTTTTATTTGTTATGCGCTGGCTTCATCCGAGGAGGATAAAGCGCAAGCAGTATTTCGTACCATCGCAAAAGGAATTAGGGACAGTGTAGGAGTACATCATCTGTTTGATGCCATGGCGGACCAGTATGTAAACAGAGCTTATAAGCTGGGCAATGCAGCCAGCCGGGAATGCTCTCACCTCAGAGGATTTCTGCGCTTTCAGGAATGCGAAGGGAAGGTCCTATTTGCAAAAATCGGACCTCATCACGACTTAGTTCCCTTTCTGATGCCACATTTTGCAGATAGATTTTCGATGGAATCTTTTATCATCTATGACGAAGTCAGGGAGAAAATGGGAATGCATATCCCGGGAAAGGGATGGTACATGGCGAGTGCAGTACCGGAGAATATTGAAGAAGCTGCATCA
>JAILPF010000104.1 GCA_024699575.1 Acetatifactor sp.
AGCTACATCTTGGGTAAGCCACATGCCCGCAGGAAGCATCTGATGTATAAATAATCTTCTCCATCGTATCTTCTCTGTACATGACAGCCCTGCTTGCAAGCTTTGGGTATTTACCTGCAATATAATCATCCAACTGTCGACAAACATCTATGATTTTTTTCTGTTCAAAATCGATAATAAATCTTTTGCTTTCCATCCGGTTTTTGGAAACGCCCGGAAGCGCTGCCTTGCTGTTTTTAGCATACTTATGCAGATAATCTGCATTTTCTGTAGCAGCTCTTAATACCTTTTCTGCTGCCTCTTTTGAATACTCCGCAATAGAAGCAAATCCATTGACTCCATTATGATAGACTTTGGCACAGATTCCACTCTCTTCAGAGCGCTCATTTACCACCAGATTTCCCTGGCGAATAACAATTCGTCTGTAACGGTTCTCCTGACCTCTTAACACTGTCTGTTTTCCCTCTTCAAACAGTGCGATCTTTGATTTCAGTACATCCTCTAACATTATTTACCTCCCTGAATTTGTCACTTTACTTTTTTTGATATTTCTGCTATGATGATTTTTATCGAACAGATGTTCTTGTTTTTTTGAAAGGAGTGCATTTATGGCAACAATCACCAATAACAGCGTCAAAGATATGTGGAATATTGAAATTGTACCCGTTATTGCCTCCTTTGACTCTACCGGTCATGTGCGTCCTCTCTATGTACGTCTTGGAGAGGAATCCCTCAAGGTAGTTTCTTCCTGGATTGAATACGGCTTTGTAAACAGCTGCACCTACCATTGCGACCTGCTTGTCGGAGATGCCATCCGCCCACTGGAGCTTACCTACTATTTTACGGAAAAAGTATGGGCTGTCCCCAAAAATACCAGGTAGTGCCTACTCTTCTTTCACTGCCACAATTTTTTCCACCAAAGCATTATCCACCCGGTAGGATTCCCTCATCTTTTGAAGCGCTTTGTGATACGTCCACTCATCCAGATGATTGTCCCCGGAGGTCATGTACTGATAACACTTATCCGGATACTTTGCCATAATGGTAGCAACTGCCCACGCCACACCCATCCTGGAGTAATAGGCATCCGTATGAAGACTATCCAGCACCTTGATCACCCGGTCAATATACTCATCATTCAAAAACTGGCTCATCAGCATAATCGCCACCACACGCACCTCAAATTCCTCATGGGAATCTTTAAATTCCATAAGAAGCTCATAAGTTTCCCCGGGATATTTCCGGGCAATTTTAAAGGTCTGACAAAGGGAATCGTTGACAGACCAGTCATGAACCATTGGAATAAATGCCCGCAAATAAGAAAGGATTATTTTGATATCATCCTTTGCATATCCGATTACAAAAGCCTGCAATGTCTCCATCTCAAAGGTATCCAGCGGATTATTCTCTAAAAAAAAGCGATAATCCTCCTTCGCAATTTTCTGCGCAAGCTTCCTGAGTGCCGGAATCCGCACACCCATCGAGGGCTTCCCCGTAGGATTTAATTTATCATAAAACTCTGCATTGTTTCCAGAAAGGCTTATGATTTCCTCTTTGATTTCCGCAATCGTCATAGCGCATTCTCCCTCAAAATCGGTGCAATACTTCTCTCCAGGATTCCATTCATATGGGCAATCGCCGTTCCGTAATTAGTAAAAGATACTCCTGCATCCACCGCTTTATTCATGCGATTCTGCATTTCCTTATCATTCAACATACATCCGCCGCAATGAATAATCAAATCATATCCATCCGGTTCTTCCGGGAAGCTGTGTCCCGACGTAAAGGTCAACTCAAGGTTCTTGCCTGTGTATTCAGCCAGCCACCTTGGAAGTTTCACCGTTCCGATATCTTCACACTGTCTGTGATGTGTGCACCCCTCACAGATGAGCACTTTATCCCCATCCCGTAAGGAATCAATGGCATGTGCTCCACGTACTGCTTCCTTTAAAAACCCCTTATACCTTGCCATCAAAATCGAAAAGGAGGTTAATGGAATCTCCTCACTTACCAGATGCATCACCTTGGAAAAAGCCTGCGAATCCGTAATCACCAAATCCGGATTTTCCTTAAGACTATTGATTGTCTCAGACAAGTTCTCCACCCCGGTGACCACACTGACTGCACCCGTATCCAAGATATCTCTGATTGCCTCCTGCTGTGGCAGAATGAGACGGCCCTTGGGCGCAGAAGTATCGATGGGGATCACTAAAACCACCGTATCCCCGGGATGAATCAGGTCTGCAACCATGCGAATCTGTTTACTCTTTCCCGATATGCAGTGGGCAATGCGCTCCTTTAATTCCTCAATGCCCATACCTTCTGCTGCACTTACATAAATCCGTCTGTTATCTCCTGCTGTACTTTCATCCTGCTTTAATACTTCTTTCTGTAAATCTGTCTTATTTTGTACAATCAGATAAGGAAGCTCTCTCTTTTGAATCAGGGTAAGCAATTCCTGCTCAATTGGTAATAATTTTTCATGCTCTGTCACAAGAATCGCAATATCGCAGGTGGAAAGCACTTCCTTTGTCCTACGCACGCGTTGCTCTCCCAATGCACCTTCGTCATCGTATCCCGGAGTGTCTATAATCGTCACCGGTCCAAGTGGCAAAAGCTCCATGCTTTTTTTCACCGGATCGGTGGTGGTCCCCTTTACATCGCTGACCAAAGACATCTCCTGATTTGTAACGCGATTTACCAGACTACTCTTTCCCGCATTGCGAAGGCCAAAGAAACCAATGTGCACACGTTCAGCCATGGGTGTTTCATTCAAACTCATTTCTCGCCACTTCTCCTTCATTCCCTGATATCATTCAAGAATATACTTCCTTAGAATTAAAAATTCTTAGAATCGAAAATCTCTCTCGCCCTCCGCAATCTTAACCAGACGCTCCTTGACAATTTTTCTAACCTGTTCCTTTGGAATGGTATCAAGTTCTCTCTCAATCACCGCTTCTCCGATTTCTTTCGTATCCTCAGAAGCATAATCCAGCAAAAATTCCTTTAAAGTCATCAACGCATTGGGATGACAGCAATTCTGTATCTGTCCGGATTTACACAACTCCATGAATCGGTCTCCGGTTCTTCCCTCTCTGTAGCAGGCTGTACAGAAAGAAGGAATATATCCTGCACGCATCAGCCAGTTTACCACTTCATCCAGGGTTCTGTTGTCAGAGACGTCAAACTGCTCTGTATCATGCGGGCGTTCCTCCTCGCAATATCCGCCCACAGAAGTTCTAGAACCGCCACTGATCTGACTGACTCCAAGACGGATAATCTTTTCTCTGACTTCCGGTGTCTCACGGGTGGAAATAATCATTCCTGTATAAGGAACCGCAATACGGATACATGCGGCAATCTTACAGAACATTTCATCGCTTAAGGAATTATCGAATTCATTGGGGTCGATATCATCCGCACGCTTTACACGGGGTACACTGATGGTGTGCGGTCCCACCCCATGCACTGCCTCCAAATGCTCCGCATGCATCAAAAGCCCTGCAAATTCATAAGCATAATTGTCCAGTCCAAACAACACACCGATACCGACATCATCAATACCGCCTTCCATCGCACGGTCCATCGCCTCGGTATGATATGCATAATCATGCTTCGGTCCTGTGGGGTGGAGCATCTCATAGTTTTTCTTATGATAAGTCTCCTGAAACAAAATATAAGTTCCGATTCCGGCATCTTTCAGCTTTCTGTAATTTTCCACGGTGGTTGCTGCAATATTTACATTCACACGGCGGATTGCGCCGTTTTTATGCTTGATGGAATAAATAGTCTTAATACAATCCAGACTATAATACATCGGGTTGTTTACAGGGTCTTCTACCGATTCGCTTGACAGACGTTTATGACCAATATCCTGCAGGGCACTCACCTATTTTGCCACTTCCTCCTG
>JAILPF010000128.1 GCA_024699575.1 Acetatifactor sp.
AATCAGTCTGATGGATTTAATGTTTACGGCGAAGGATTTGATTGGCTTGTATTATAACACGACAGAGTGTCTGGTGATGCTGGTGATATTTTACATACTTATGTTGTTGCCGGTATCTTTCTTTGGCAGTGTGTTGGAGAAAAAGACAAGATTTAGAATGTTTGGAGGCTGACCGTGGGATTTGATGTTTTGCTAAAAGGAAATAACATGATAAGGCTGCTGGAGGGACTTTGGGTGGCGCTGAGAATCAGCCTGATATCTGTGAGCATCAGCATCGTGCTCGGCATTATCGTGGGTATGCTGATGGCGATGAACAGAAGAGTAATCAATGCAGTTACCAGAATTTACCTGGAAACTGTGCGCATTATGCCACAGATGGTTCTATTGTTCGTTGTTTATTTTGGAGCGACAAAAGCTCTGGGAATCAATCTGTCTGCCGAGACATCCGCATTGATCGTGTTCTCCTTCTGGGGAACGGCGGAAATGGCGGATCTGGTGCGTGGAGCGTTAATCAGCATTCCTGTGATACAGTACGAGTCAAGTACGGCATTGGGCTTTTCAAAGCTTCAGACCTATCTGTATGTGATTATTCCTCAGATTGTCAAAAGAATGCTCCCTCTGTCCATCAATCTGATTACCAGAATGATAAAAACAACGAGCCTCGTCATGATGATAGGTATTGTTGAGGTGCTAAAGGTGGGACAGCAGATTATTGAGGCGAACAGAAAGAGTTCACCAAATGCGGCATTTGGTGTGTTTGCCACAATATTGCTTCTGTATTTTATAGCATGCTGGCCAATCAGCTGCTTCTCGAAATATCTGGAAAAGAAATGGGAGAACTGAAATGGGTGAAATTTTGACCATAAAAAATTTAAGTAAACGATACGAAGAACTGACGGTTCTGGATAACATATCGCTCAGTGTTAATAAGGGAGAAGTGGTTGTGATTGTAGGACCTTCCGGATGCGGAAAAAGTACATTCCTCAGGTGTCTTAACGGCTTGGAGGATATACAGGACGGAACGGTTGCACTGGGCGGAGATATCATCAATCCGTTGAAAGGAAATAAGAGTAGAAGCAGGGAAAAAATCGGAATGGTATTCCAGAGCTATGATTTATTTCCGCATAAAACAATTTTGCAGAATCTTACACTAGCTCCAATCAAGGTGGCGAAGAGAAAAAAGGATGAGGTGACGAAGGAGGCTTTGGAGCTGCTGGAAAGAGTAGGGCTGTCGTCGAAAAAGAATAGCTACCCGAGGCAGCTTTCCGGTGGACAAAAGCAGCGTGTTGCGATTGTCAGAGCTTTGATTATGCATCCCGAGGTGCTTTTGCTGGATGAGATTACTGCGGCACTTGACCCGGAGATGGTGCGGGAGGTTCTGGATGTTGTTTTGTCTCTGGCAAAAGAAGGCAGAACCATGTTGATTGTTACTCATGAAATGTCCTTTGCAAGGGCTGTGGCAGACAGGATGATTTTCCTGGATGGCGGTAAAATTGTAGAGGAGGGAAGTGCACAGGAATTCTTTGATGCACCCCAAACAGATCGTCTTAAGAAATTTTTACAAACATTTTCTTATGACAAAGATTGAGAAGGAGTCATAAGATGTTAACACAGTTTTCAAGAACACAGCTTCTCTTAGGAGAAGAAGCATTGGATCGATTAAAGAATGCCCGTGTTGCCGTATTTGGAGTCGGTGGCGTAGGCGGCTATGTCTGCGAAGCCCTTGTCAGGAGTGGAGTTGGCTCCTTTGATCTGATAGATGATGATAAGGTCTGTTTAACCAATTTAAACAGACAGATTATAGCAACAAGGAAGACCGTAGGAAAATATAAAGCTGAGGTCATGAAGGACCGTATGCTTGAGATTAATCCGGATGTGGATGTGAGAATTCATAAATGCTTCTTCCTCCCGGAAAATGCGGATGAGTTCCCCTTTTCAGAATATGATTATGTTGTGGACGCAGTGGACACTGTGACGGCCAAAATTGAATTAGTCGTGAAATGTCAGCGGGAGAATATCCCTATTATCAGCTCTATGGGAGCGGGCAATAAGCTGGAAGCCAGCGCATTCAGAGTGGCAGATATCTACAAGACGAAGATGTGTCCTTTAGCGAAGGTGATGAGGAGGGAATTAAAGAAACGTGGGGTAAAAAAGTTAAAAGTAGTTTACTCCGAGGAAAAACCTACCCGTCCACTGGAGGATATGTCGATCAGCTGCCGTACGAACTGTATCTGTCCACCGGGAGCTAAACATAAATGCACGGAGCGAAGAGATATCCCGGGAAGCGTTGCCTTTGTACCTTCGGTGGCAGGACTCATTATCGCAGGGGAAGTTGTTAAAGATTTGACCGGAAGAAAGGGAATGATGTAATGGAACAGTTGCTATTGGATAAATATGAACACTTAAAAGAATATATTGCTTCTTTCGGAAGTGTGGCGATTGCCTTTTCCAGTGGTGTGGATTCCACATTTTTGCTGTTTGCAGCAAAGCAGGCGCTCGGTGAAAATGTGATTGCAGTGACCGCATCTTCCTGCTCCTTTCCGGAAAGAGAGTTGAACGAAGCGAGGGAGTATTGTACTCAAAATAGTATCAGACATTTTGTCATCCGGTCTGAGGAATTGGAGATAGAAGGATTCTCACACAATCCGAAGAACCGCTGTTATCTGTGCAAGCATGAGCTGTTTGAAAAGATAGGGATTGTGGCAAAGGAACAGGGAATTGCTGAAATTGCTGAAGGTTCCAATATAGATGATAATGGTGATTACAGACCGGGTCTGCAGGCTGTGGCAGAATTGGGTATAAAGAGTCCGCTCAGACACCTTGGATTTACGAAACAGGAAATCCGGACACTGTCCAAATATCTGAATCTTCCCACATGGGATAAACAATCTTTTGCCTGCCTGTCAAGCAGATTTCCTTATGGAGATGTGATTAATGAGAAGAAGCTTAAGATGGTGGACAAGGCGGAACAACTTCTTTTGGACCTGGGATTCCATCAGCTGCGTGTAAGGATTCATGGAGATATTGCGCGGATAGAGCTTGTGCCGGAGGAATTCGGTAAGTTTATGGAAGAGCA
>JAILPF010000197.1 GCA_024699575.1 Acetatifactor sp.
TATATACCGTATTTTTTATATTATTTTTTTTATTGTCTGATTTATTTAAAAATAACCATAAAAGCCAATATCATCGACTCTTATGGTTACTTTTTTCAACCTTCTTTTATCCTCTATTTTTTAACTTCAAATGTTTCACCTAAATTACCTTCATAGTAATGTTTCCGGCAAAGAGCCATATAGCTCTCATTTCCACCAAGAACAACCTGTTCACCGTCATAAACTACTTTGCCATTTGAAATTCTTGCATTACAGCTTGCCCCTTTGCCACACCAACATACCGTTTTTAGTTCTTCGATGCTGTCTGCCCATGCCAAAAGCCATTTCGAGCCTTCAAACAATTCATGTCTAAAGTCTGTCCGCAAACCATAACAAATAACCGGCAATTCCAAATCATCTACAATATGAACCAAAAAACGAACCTGTTCTTTTGTAATAAACTGAGCTTCATCTACAATAATACAATCGTATTTAAGAAGCTCTGCATCTTTCATCTTAACTAATTCTTCCACGAGCCCACATTCTTTAGAAAGCCCCATTCTTGACTTTATTGTAAGCTCGCCGTCCCGGTTTTCCAATTGAGGTTTTACTAAAAGTGCACGTTTACCACGTTCATAATAATTATATTCTACCATAAGAGCATTTGCTGTCTTTGAACTGCCCATTGCTCCATAACGAAAATAAAGTTTAGCCATTGTAGTTCTCCATGTATGATATTACCCTTTTTACATAGGTCTGTGTTTCTTCAAACGGCGGTATTCCACCATATTTTGCAACATTACCGCTACCAGCGTTATAAGCTGCCAATGCCAATTCTATATTACCATTGTACATAGCAAGCTTGTCTGCAATATATTTTGCTCCGCCCATAATATTTTGTTCAGGATCATAAGAATCGGTAACCCCCAGTTCTCTGGCTGTTCCCGGCATAAGCTGCATAATTCCAACCGCACCCGTCGAAGATACATCATTCGGATTAAAATTAGATTCTGCTCTAGCCACTGCTTTTAGAAGAGCAAGAGGCACATGATAAGTATTTGCTGCCTGCTCAAAAATGGCATCAAACTCTGTCACATCACCTGACCAGTCAACATGACCTCCTGTAGTGGCAGTACTTGCCACCGCTACGCCTCTCCCATACATTATACGATTTTGTTCTCGGAATGCATCAAATAATATTTTTGAAAAATCCGCTTTTCCATCTGTTTCGCTACTTTGCAAATTTTCTGCTTTTTGCAGACGTTCCCGATTCACCAGCTTTGTTCTACTGGCAATATCTCCCTGTGCCGTATTGATAATTCTTGTTATCATAAGCGTCACTCCTTTTGCAAACTATTGAAATGTGCTGATTTTATTTAATGGCCAAATACGCAAAAACGCATGACCTGCTATTCTATCCTTTGGAACTGGTCCGACCTCTTCATATCGGCTGTCAAAGCTTACATAACGGTTATCGCCCAGAACAAAAAATTCATCTTCACCTAAAACATATGGTTCTTCTGCAATGCCCGAATACACCATCGGCTGCTTACCGAAGTCTTCCTCTATCAGTTCACCGTTGATATAGATATCATCATCTACAATCTGTATAACTTCTCCCGGCAAACCAATGACCCTTTTTACATAGTATTCAGAACGGTCTTCTTCATTCGGATAAAAAACAACTATATCAAATCGTTCCGGATCATGAAATCGATAACTGATTTTCTCTACCAGAAGACTTTCTCCATCATGCAATGTATCCTCCATAGAACCACCGTCTACTACAGTTCTCTGAATTACATACTTTGGAATCACAAAAACACATAATAAAATCAATATAACGTAAAGAAGCAGCTCCCTTACTATACTGTATACTTTTTCTTTATCCATGTCTTTCGCCTCGTTTTTTTGTCTTAAAAAGGAATAGGCTGTCTAAACAGACAGCCGCGATTTTCATTATTTGTCCTCTTCATCGCCTACAATCTTTACTTTTGATTGATAAAGCTCATCAATTGCTATGGACAAAGCCTTTGGACACTTAGGTGTTACTAACGGCTCTCCTCCGTCAATAATCTGTCTTGCTCTCTTTGCTGTTGCAAGCACAATAGAATAACGGGAATTTACAATTTTCTCTTCTCCCTCTTCTACTTCGCTGTTTACAACGCTCATTAAGTCCGCATAGGATGGGTGTAACATAATTTTATTCTCCTTCCTTGAATACCTTTAATTCTTCTGAAATCTGTTGTATAAAATCCTGTCGGCGCACTGTGCGATTCCTCTCACTTTCAATAATAGCATTCGTTTCCTCAACACAAAGCTCCAGCTTATCATTTACAATAATATAATCATAATATTTCATAGAGTCTGCTTCTTCTACGGCTCTTGCAAGGCGCCGATTGATAGTCTCCATATCTTCCGTTCCTCTGCCGACCAAGCGTTCTTCCAAAGTCTTTGCAGAAGGTGGTGTAACAAATAAGAGTAAAGCATCCGGACAACGCTCCTTCACTTTCAGCGCTCCCTGAATCTCTATTTCCAAAATAACATGATTTCCTAACGCAAGCTGTTCTTCTACATAGCTCATAGGTGTACCATAATAATTACCGACATACTCCGCCCATTCCAATAGGCGATTATCTTCTATCATACTCTGAAATTCTTCTCTTGTCAAAAAGAAATATTCTCTTCCA
Organism: Acetatifactor sp.; assembly: GCA_024699575.1. Taxonomy (GTDB): domain Bacteria; phylum Bacillota; class Clostridia; order Lachnospirales; family Lachnospiraceae; genus Acetatifactor. The sequence goes on from JAILPF010000197.1 coordinate 2,670, forward strand.
TGCTCTTCACCTACACGAGGTGCCCTTGTTGTCGCAGAAATAGACAATTTATAGTCGTATTTTTTTACCAGTTCCTTTACCAGTGTTCCCTTTCCTGCCCCTGAAAAGCCGGAAATTATAGTAAGTACTCCTCTTTTATTCATGTTCTTCCTCCCGAACACCTATTATGTTAACTCTTCCGGCAATCGTTTCCGGAAGCAAGGCTGATAACACCAGGTGTCCACTTTCCATTACTAAAACAGATTTGGTCTTCCTTCCACAGGTCGCATCAATCGCCATCCCATTATCTTTGCTGTTTTGCACCAGACGTTTTACCGGTGCAGCCTCAGGGCTGATAATGCTGACAACTTTATCTGCATTCGCAATATTTCCAAACCCTATATTTATAAAATGGCTCATGCGTCCTCCTGTTACTCAATGTTTTGAATCTGCTCTCTGACTTTTTCAATTTCTGTTTTTAAATCAATTGCGCAGTTTGATACTTCAATATCATTTGCCTTTGATAAAATCGTGTTAGCTTCACGGTTCATTTCCTGTGCAATAAAATCCAATTTTCTACCAATGCTCTCAGATAATGACAAAGTTTCTTTCATATTCGAAATATGACTTCTTAAACGAACCGTTTCTTCATCAACACAAATTTTATCTGCAAAAACAGTAATCTCCGTCGCCAGAACGCTTTCGTCCAACTTAGTGTCTCCTAAAAGCTCTGTTACTTTATCGGTAAGTTTCCTGCGATATTCTGTCACGATTTCAGGAGAGCGTTTTTCAATAAAGGCTACCTTTTCAAGCATACCATCCAGCTTTGTAAGAATGTCCTTTTTCAGATGTTCTCCCTCTTTAATACGGGATTCTACAAAAACCTCACATGCCTTGCGAATACCATCTTCCAAAATTCCCCAAAGTTTCTCTTCGTCCATTCCCTGCTCTTCCAGAGTAAGTACATCCGGATAGCGGGATAAAGAAGATGCCTTAACATCGTTTTCTAAATTAAAATCCGCTGCTATCTGCTGCAGGCAATTCATATATTCTGCTGCTATGTCTTTATTATATTTTACACACTCGGTTTTTTCAGTGTAATCTTCATAAGTAATGAATACATCAATCTTACCTCTGCCAATATATTCTTTTAAAAGATTACGAATGGCAGCTTCAAAAAAGCTAAGTTTTTTCGGCATTTTTACAGACATCTCACAATACCGATGGTTGACGGATTTAATCTCTACTACCAGTTTACGTTCTACATTCACTACTTCGCTTCTTCCGAAGCCTGTC
>JAILPF010000198.1 GCA_024699575.1 Acetatifactor sp.
TATTGCCATAGCTACTTAGATGCATTTTATAGGAACCAGCTTGTTCTTCGCATCGAGTGGAATGACCATCGATGACATGCATAGAACTGCTCCCTCTCCTACTTCCTCTGCCAAATTCCCTAATACAGAAAAATTTTTTAAAGCATCTTTTCCAGGATCTGCGCTTTTCTTAATCTCTATGGGATATATTTTTCCGTTCTCTAAAATCAAAAGATCAATCTCTTTTCCATTATTATCTCTGTAATAGCAGAGTCTGCTTCTGACATCAATCCCTTGATTCACATATCCTTTTATAATTTCAGAAATCACATAATTCTCAAACATGGCGCCAGCCATAGCAGACAGTTCTAACGCACGCGCATTGTTCCACATGCTGAGATAACATGCCAGACCGGTGTCCATAAAGTAAAGTTTGGGTCTCTTTACAATTCTTTTAATAGTGTTACCCGAGTATGGATTTAGCAACATTACAATGCCTGATGATACCAAGACCGACAGCCATCCCTCCGCAGTCTTTCTATCAATTTCAACATCCTTGGCAATATCCGATAAATTTACTTCCTGACTGGTTCTTGCTGCAACACAGGAAATAAATTTCAAAAATTTATTTTCATCTTTAATGGATATTAACTCCCGAATATCTCTCTCCAAATAAGTCTGCATATAGGAACCATAATAATCTTCTGATGACAATTCATCATCCACTACCATTCGTGGCATTCCACCCCGAAGTATCTTATTAAAAATTTCCGATATGGAATCGTCGGATGTAAACTGTGTTACATTAATCGGTAAAAATGGAACGGTATCTCTTCCTTCAATTTCTGCGCGTGCCATGGAATACATCGATAAAATACCGACTCTTCCCGCCAAAGATTCACTGACGGCATTCATCATATGAAACATTTGGGATCCGGTTAGTATAAAACAACCGTTTTGTCCGGCTTCGTCTACCTTCATTTTAATAAACGGGAGCAGTTCAGGAGCATACTGAATCTCATCAATAATCAGAGGAGCCGTATATTGTTGTAAAAATAATTCAGGATCCTCTTTCGCAAGATGACGCACTCTGGGAAAGTCAAGTGTAACATACTGAAATTCCCTGTTAGCTTCCTGAAAATGTTTTAACAACGTTGTCTTTCCGACCTGCCTTGCTCCGCACACCATAACGACAGGAAAATGCTTGAATAAATACTGTAACTTGTTTTCAATCGTTCTATGAATGTACATACGAGTCCTCCGTATCTCTAAAGATACTTTCATTATAATTATACAAAATGGGAATTGCAATCCCGTTTTGTATAATTTCCATTTTACGCCTTATTTATTCGCGTTTTTTATAAATATTCTTCAGCATTTTCCTCTCCGAAATCACCGGTGCAGGTGCTCCGGGATATAAGTCATCCATATTCCCTGTCGCATTTATCCTGCCCGGGATACCCCCGCCATCGTCACGCGCTGCATCCTCCATCCAGCCACGCACCAGCTGCATCAGGTTCTTTGCTGCACTTTCCGCATTCCAGACCTTGGTGATGGCATCATATGCAGCTCTTCCCATCCGGTGGCGAAGCTCTCTGTCTTCCACCAGCTTCTTTGTGAGTTCAAACAGGCTCTGTGAATTGCCGTCCTCATAGGCAAATCCGTTGATTCCATGTTGCACCAGCCACGGTGTGGCGCCAATCATATGGTCCGCCACCACCGCACATCCACTGTTCATGGATTCGTTGAGCACTGCGCCCCACCCCTCCTTACGGTCACTGGTAAAGAGAAAAATATCCGCCTGTTCCATGCGAAGTCGTACTTCTTCGGGACGAATGGCACCTGTAAGACTGACGCAATCCTCCAGACCTTCTCCGGCTATCATAGCCTGAATCTCCTCTCTTAGAATGCCGTCGCCTACCATTGTAAGGTGGAAATCAAGCCCTGCCTTTTTTAAATATCCGGCAGACTGCACAGCCAGCTCCGGATGCTTCCAGTCTATCATTCTGGCCGCCCAGAGAATCCTTACCGTTTCCTTCTCCTGACTCTTATCTGACATCAGTTTATCAATATCCATGTACTTTGTCTCTGGGAAATATCCCCATGCATACATTTTACAGGGATAAGCTCTCACAATATGAAAATCGGAAGGGACATATGCTCCCGAACAGAGCAGATACACGTTACTGTGTCGGTATCTGGTATGATCTTGGTATTTCCTGTAAAGTCCTCTGGGTGAGATGGCTTTCCACTGTCCGTCCTTATAGAGGCGCTCACTGTAGCGTACCACTAGTTTTCCGTCCTTCAGTCTTTTCTCTATATAATGTTCATCATCCGTTCCACCAAACAACACCACATCTGCCGAGTCAATCCGCTCCCGGCAGACTGCCTCTTCCTCGTAGTAGCATTTGACATAGGACGGGCGAATTTCTTCATGCCATCCCATCAAAACCCTTTCCTGCTCCATGGGTTCCGTCTGTATAAATGTGAAATTTCCATCCGTTTCCTGCACCATTGCATTGCAAAACGGGATCTGATGATGATTGATATAATTCGATACAAATACGAAATTCATGCTTATTTCTCCGCTATATCTGAATAAATCTCCAGCAATCGCCTGTAATTTTTATTTCCATCGTGGGTGTTTTTTGCATGTTCTCTTGCATTCATGCAACATTTTTCTCTAAAATCCGAATTTTCAAACATTTTAATCACAGCATCCGCCAATCTCTGTGAAATCAAATCCAGTGCGCCCGTTGTCTCGCCCCTATAGCCCTCATAAGCTATGCCATCAGCATCCGGACGAAAAATTCCAAGAATACCTCCCACATCAGCTGTGACGCAGGGCATGCCCAGCAGCATCGCTTCTCCCAGAGAATTGGGGGAATTTTCGATGGTTGACGGGCAGACAAATAATTGACTGGTCAAGTACTGTTTTTTCATCTGTTCTGCATTCAGCCTTCCCAGGAACCGTACATGGTCTTTAATACCAAGTTTTTGCAGTAATCCTGCAAGATAGCTTCCGTATGCGGAGACCTTCAGACGCTCTTTGATGCCACCTTGCTTTACGGCACTCCCCCCTGCGACGCAGACTGTCGCATCCGGATATCTCTCCAGAATACGTGGCAGCGCCAGCAGCATATAATGCAGACCTTTAATCGGATAGTCCCCCTGACTCAAAAAGATGGAATGAGGAACACACCCGGACTCACTCCACTCTCCTTCATAAAAGTTGGAACGCAGTGTTTCATTCATCGGATAATACTTTGCCCGTGGATTCCATTGGGAGGTATAGTGTTTATCCCATGGTGTTCTTCCGGTCACATTTCCGGCAAGTTTCACTGCCTCGATTTCCATTTCTCCTCGCATCTCAAACTTTTTCTGCTGATTGCGCAAAGTGTCTTTCTTCAAAAAATCTCTCAGTGTGACACGTCGTTTGATGTTCTTAGGAAGATTCGCCATATATGTGCCCGCGTACACGGCACAAAGTCCCTGAATTCCTATGAGAATCCGCTTTTTATCCGGAAACACACGGCACATGGCCAGCGTATGCGGATACTCTGTTCCAAAGCAATGAACCACATCCGGTTGAACCTTTTCAATGACTGCACTCAGTCTCTGTTCCAATTCCGGGTCATAACGCTCCGCATGGGTTGTGTCTTCGTAGAATCCATAACACTCCAGCTTTGCTCCATTGTCAAAAAGAATCGCATCTTCTATTCCATCCCGCTCTTTGTCCACAGGGAAGGCCACCGCTAAATCCACCTGATTATTCTGCCAGTCTCCCAGCAGTACTGTGGCAAGCCCGCTGATCCATCCTTCTTTATTGGTGGCCGGAAGCCCCCATTTCTCTGCGACTGCAGGAAGCATAAAATTACATAACCAAAGCACTTTCATCTCTATTTCCTCAATCAGTTAAATATCCAGTTCAGATATGGCAACAGCCTCACATCCACTGCGTACATTCCTCTCAACAAAAATGTAAAATATCCAAGGAATGCCCCCATCACACCAATGTAACAGAGTTTTTTCAGCCATCCCTCTTCCATCTCGCGAAGCAGAGCAGGCAAAAGAAAAACCTGACTGATAATCATATAGTAACCCACGCGTGATACCTCCGGAATAAAGGAGCCAAGGCTGTAAGTCATAAGTCCTGCCAGATTTAAAAACATGTAAAATCGATTCTTCACATTATCGACCAGACTCCTTTTGTAACAGATTCCGCAGAGGAACAGTGTTCCCAGGCACTTTGCAATATTCACATAAGAGATACGACCGTTATCAAAAACAGAATCCCGGTAGAAGGGGTATATCCGGAAAATGATTTCCCGATAAAATGTCTGGCCGAAAATCAAACTAAATACAAGCAAAACTCCCACAATATATTGCCATGTTCTCAGCTTCTTCTGTGCCAGATATCGAGCGACGGGATACACCAAAAGCACCAGTAGAATGGATTTATGAAACATGGCACCTGCAAGAATCCACAGTAGGAATTTACCGTATTCTCTTCCAATCACATATTTCATAGAGTAGAGTGCAATTGCCAGCGCCAGATAATACCTGACGGAGTTCAGGCTGTTATAATAGTATCCCCCCGCCAAAAGCAGAAACAGGGAAAATGCAAAATCATCTGCCTGGTCGTGAAGTGCCTTCACAAAGAAGAATGCCGTCACTATTGAAAACAGGCCGAATATAGGCAGGTAATTATCATATCCAAACAGAAGCTGCATCCATCTCACAATCGCATTAAATCCAAACTCTGATGCCACATGTCTCTGTTGAGCAATCAGTTTGAAGTTGTCCCGATAGACCCAGTAATCATTGCCCACAGCAATGCGGCACGCTGACACACCGGCAAGCAGCACAAAAACAGCCGTCTCTACAACGATTTTTCTCGCCTTATAACGTGTCATGGTTTTTCCGACAGCAATCGTTTCAGCCGGCTCGCCCGCCCTGCTTACGCACAGCCCCAGTGTGACCGTTACCACAGCCAGGAGAATATATACTAGTGCACTCCATTCCATAAGCGTTTTCCTTCTTTGATTCCTTGTTTCATCCAGATGTTTGCCTGTTTTACCGCAGTTTCTCTGCACAGATTATTTCTGTGGGCCAGTAAAAAGCGCAGAGCCATCACAGAAGCCGCTTTGCCGTACAGAGCATAATAAAGCACTCCTCTGTCATGAAAGAATTTCTCATTGTACCCGTAAAACCAGCTGGACTCCTCGGCCACTTCCCGGCCGATTTTCACCGGCGCTGTGTACACATGATAGCCTTTATCCATAAATTCTTTTAAAAACAGGCTGTCCTCCCCGTTACTGTATTTGGCGCCGCCGCCAAACAGCAGGGAAAAGGTTACGCCGGATGCCAAAAGTTTATCGCGTCTCACCGCAAAACTGACAGCACCGTATCTGCCACAGTTATACCAGTGCACACGTTTTCTCTCCGTGATAAAATAGGTTCTTCTGGCTTCCTCTATCTCAACATTAAACAGAATCATATCCGCATCCGGATTTTTTTCGAATTCATCGATAATCTTTTGTTCATATCCATCTTCATATACAATGTCTTCATCAGAAAAAAGGCAGATATCCCTATCTGCCCTCAAGATGGCCTCGTTACGGCTCTTCCCGATTCCTCTGTCCGGAAAGGAAAAAAAGCGCACGGTATTTCCCTGATATTTGATTTCTTCATAATCAAGCTTATCGCACTGATTGATGATGACCGCATCCGATTGTAAATGCATCTGCTTCGCTATTTGCTCTACGGAGGTGTTCATCACAGATGCCAATACTTCCACTTTCATTCCCTTATCCCCTCTTTCACAAGTGCCCCGGGAAGCCTGTAGTAATCCCTGATTAAGCTCTCGTCTGCCTCCCACAGAACGGTTGCGGTAACCGTAATGTCCTGGGTCCTAAAAAGATTTAGCACATATTCCAAGGGCTTTCCTGCATGACTTCCTGCCCTCACGGCCAGGAGCACAGCTTCAGCTTCTCTTATCTTCTCCACAACCTCCGGGCTGAGCAAGGGAGTCGGGATTGGAATCCATTCCTTTTTCGCATTGCTTAGTGACTCTACCTGTGCTATCACTTCGCCCGGATCTATCCGGTCATCCACTGTGCAGACTGCGATTGTCTTAGCATCTCTCAACAGATAGTCGAGATTCACAGGTGCCTCATCACTGTTTACGGTTCCGATGGTTGCAAGTCCATATCTTGTCCTTAGAATACCGGGCAGCCAAATGCTGTCATCTCCGATTTCTTTTAAAAGAAGATAAATCAGACCAAAGAAGCAGGAAAGCACAGCACTCAGGATAAAAGCCCTAAAAGGTCTGACATCCGGTATCACTTCCGTCACTGCACCGGGATCAATTACTTCTATGGATGCTATCTGTTCATTCCACGTTCCAAAGTCCTCCACCATAGTTTCGCAGACAGCCTGCGCAAGCTGTTTTGCACTTTCCGGGCTATGTGTTGTAGAATTCACATAGGGAACCATCAGGTCGGAAGCTATGGTGACGTTCAGTGCATCCTTTATGTTTTCCTCACCCTGCCAATCACCGCTCTCTCTCAGATGCATCAGCAGCGCCTCTTGAAAAAGTTCAGAGTCAACATAGTCATTCCATGTCGCATCATTGATATAGTAGTCCCCCGGTCTGATCGGTGGTTCCACATAATTAATTTTAAAGATTGATTTCACTTGATAAATATGCTCTGTGCGCATCAGCACATTTTTCATATAGTAGCCACCGCCAAACAGAATTGTGCCTGCCAAAGTGATGACAAGAAGTCTCCAGACATTTCGAAGCATCCGCAACACGCACAAGCGAAGGTCAAAGGGTTCTTGCCCGTAATAGCCATTCCACATATCAGACATCCTCCTCGGGATTATTTTCTCCGGAGGGGTCATATTCAGCTTTGAACGCAGTTACCTGCTCGCTTTCCACTCCTTCTGTACTGTCCGGCCAGAAGATAATTTTCAGTGTCAAAAGCATTAATTTTAAATCCAGCCATACTGAATAATGCTCTATATATGCCAGATCCAGTTTTAGCTTGTCATAAGGTGACGTGTTATATTTTCCGTATACTTGTGCAAAACCGGCAAGTCCTGCTTTCACTTTCATTCGATAGACAAACTCAGGCATGACTTCTACATACTGTGCAATAATTTCCGGTCTCTCAGGTCTCGGCCCGATAAAGGACATATCACCTTTTAAGATATTA
>JAILPF010000199.1 GCA_024699575.1 Acetatifactor sp.
ATAATGGAATCCCTTGTCATGCCGATATTTTCCTTGCCCTTCAAATCAATTCTCATAAATGCTCTTGTGGCAACCGCATTGCCAAATCCAGAACCGCCGGATGCGCCGAGCTGAAAGAAATACAGGTAGTGACCTCCGGCAAGGAGATTTCGAACTTGTAGGTCATTTATTTTTTTTATACCGGATTCATCAGGGAGCATGGAATATAATCTGCCGTTGTCGTATGCGTTTGAAAAATAGACTATGCCGTCATGCTCACAGAACAGGCCTGAATTGTAGAGATTTCCGGCGGTATTTCCGACTGTACTGATAGAATTTTTGTCCATTTTATGTGACCTTATGGTTACAATGAGTATAACAGCAAACAGTACAACAAAAATTACAGTGATGATGGAATTTCTCAGAATTTTATTTTTCATCTTATCGCCGACCCTCTATGTAAATTTTTAATCTATTATGGCTTCATTATATATCATTCCCAAACAAATTTCTATCATGTGAAAAAGTTTTTTGATAATACAGTTCTGTTTACTTGCGAACCCAGAATTTTTGTTATAAACTAGATGAAAGTATAAAACGAAGATGAGGAGAACGGGGAGAATTATGGATTTATTGGAGCTTAGAAAAAAGATTGACGAGATTGATTCACAGATTGTCAATTTATATGAAAGCAGAATGGATGTCAGCCGTCAGGTGGCGGAATATAAAATTGAGACAGGAAAAAAGGTTTTTGACAGAGTAAGAGAGCAGGAGAAACTTGCAAAGGTAAAATCACTTACGCACAACGACTTCAACAGTCATGGAATCGAGGAACTGTTTGAACAGATTATGTCTATGAGCAGAAAGCTGCAATACCAGATGCTCGCGGAGCATGGGAGCATGGGACAGCTTCCGTTTATCGGTGTGGATGAACTTGATACGAAAAAGGCGAGAGTGGTCTTTCAGGGAGCAGAAGGAGCTTATTCCCAGGCTGCAATGATGCAGTATTTCGGGGATAGTGTGAACAGCTTTCATGTGGATACCTTCCGTGATGCCATGAGCGCGATTGAGGAGGGAAGCGCGGATTTTGCAGTCCTGCCCATTGAGAATTCCACAGCCGGAATCGTCAATGAAATATATGATTTGCTTGTGGAGTTTGAAAATTATATCGTCGGGGAACAGATTATCAAAATCGAACACTGTCTGCTGGGAGTGCCGGGGGCGGTGGAAGAGGACATCAAGACAGTCTATTCACATCCCCAGTCTTTGATGCAGAGTGCTAAATTTTTGAGTGATCATGACTGGCGCCAAATCAGTATGCAGAATAATGCATTTGCAGCGAAAAAAGTGGCTGAAGACGCAGACAAGACGCAGGCTGCCATCGCCGGGGAAATCGCAGGAGAAATCTATGGCTTAAATGTTTTGAAAAAGGGTGTGAATCAATCGGGAACCAACAGCACCAGATTTATTATTGTGACCAACCAGAAAATCTTTAAAAAAGATGCACAGAAGGTGAGCATTTGCTTTGAAGTTCCTCACCAGAGCGGCTCATTGTATCATATGCTGTCTCATTTTATCTACAATAATCTGAATATGACCAAGATTGAAAGCCGCCCTATTGAGGACAGAAACTGGGAGTATCGGTTTTTCATTGATTTCGAGGGAAATCTTGCGGACAGCGCTGTGAAAAATGCATTGCGTGGACTCAGAGAAGAAGCGAGAAATATGAAGATTCTCGGAAATTACTAATAAAAAACAGGGATTGAGAAAGGGACGGGCATGCCCGGATGAAACAAATGAGAGAGCAGGAATTGATTTTATATCGTGATTTAGAGGATGGTGAGCTGTTACATGATATGGCATGGCTCATGGATCATTTTATGGATGAGTTTTACAATGCAGAAGATCTGGCGGGGCTCTTCTATGAGTGCATTCACAGACTGCTGGAACTGGCCGGAAATTTCGGTTTCCATGGCAATCTATGGCACTGTTATCTGGCAAATCTTTTGGTGAACAATGAGAACAGCTACAGTTGCGGATGTGAAATCCGCGGAGCGATTGACGGTACGATCAACGAAGCGGCACTTCATGATATCAAAATATTTCAGGAATTTTATCAGTACGATTTTCGACCGATGACAGAAAAGCTTGGTGTGCCGGAATTCGGATTGATTGAGCACTATGAGAGCAGCAGACAGGAGAGCAAGGTGTACAACACCAGAATCTGCGCCAGAATCTGTGAACTTGCGGAGAAATTCTGCCAAAATCATACGCCGGATGAAATGAAAGATACACTGACAGAGTTTTATAAGGAGTACGGTGTGGGCAAATTCGGATTACATAAATCTTTCCGGATTGTTCATGATGAGAGCGGTGTACATATTGTTCCGATTTTAAACATTGCCCATGTAAAGCTGGATGATCTGGTAGGGTATGAACTCCCAAAGCAGAAACTTGTGGAAAACACAGAAGCTTTTGTGAGTGGTCGCAAGGCGAATAACTGTCTTCTCTTCGGAGACGCGGGAACAGGTAAATCCTCCAGCATCAAAGCAATTGCAAACGAATATTATGACAGAGGCTTACGAATTATCGAGGTATATAAGCATCAGTTCCAGGATCTGAATGAAGTAATCACACAGATTAAGAACCGCAATTACCGGTTCATTATTTACATGGATGATTTGAGTTTTGAGGAATTTGAGATTGAGTATAAATATCTGAAGGCCGTCATCGAGGGCGGTCTGGAGAAGAAACCGGAGAATATTCTCATATATGCCACATCCAACCGCAGACATCTCATCCGGGAGAATTATAGCGATAAAGAGGAAATCAGGGAGGATATGCATACGAGCGATACCGTCCAGGAGAAGCTTTCCCTGGTATACCGTTTTGGTGTTACCATTTACTTCGGAAAGCCGGATAAAAAGGAATTCCAACATATCGTGTCTGTGCTGGCACAGAGGTATGGTGTGGAAATGGAGGAGGAAGCACTGCTTGCTGAGGCAAACAAGTGGGAACTTTCACACGGTGGACTTTCCGGAAGGACTGCACAGCAATTTATTGATTATTTGCTTGGAAAATAAAAGAGCGGAGGAGAAAGTATGAGCGTTAAGACCTTTGCGGCAATTGATATCGGCAGTTTTGAACAGACAATGAAAATATATGAATTGTCCGGCAAAAATACGATGCGTGAAATCGACTGTGTTTCCAAAAGGCTGAATCTGGGAAGTGATACTTATGCGAAGGGCAAAATCGGTAACGAGAAAATGGATGAGTTATGCGAGACGCTGAAGGAATTCTCCAAGATTATGGATACCTATAAAGTGAATGCTTACAGAGCCTATGGAACCAGCGCTATCAGGGAGACTGCAAACACGGAGATTCTTCTGGACCAGATTGCTCAGAGGACAGGAATTTTCGTAGAGGTTTTAAGCAATTCCGAGCAACGCTTTCTGGATTATAAATCCATTGCGTCCAGGGGGGAGAGTTTTCGAAAAATTATTGAAGAAAAAACGGCTGTTGTGGATGTGGGAGGAAGCAGTATCCAGCTGTCATTGTTTGAGAATGATACGCTTGTGTCCACGCAGAATCTGAAATTGGGCGTGCTTCGTATCCGGGATATGCTGCGGACAATAAATGCCGGACATACGCAGGTGGAGGAACTGGTGGATGAGATGGCATCGGCTCAGCTTGCTACCTACAAAAAGCTATACCTGAAGGACAGAGAAATTCATAATCTCATCATTGTGGATGATTATATTTCTCCCATTGCTATCAAACGCTCAAAAAATAGCGACAGGCAAGTGGTGACATCCACAGATATGTGTGATAAATATCTGAAGATGTATCGGGAAAACAACCGTATGCAGCTTGCACAGTTCTTTGACATCCCGGAGGAGAGTGTGGAGCTGGTACAAATCAGTGCCATTTTAATCAGACGTATCGCACTGCTTATGGGAGTAGAACATATCTGGGCACCCGGAGTAACTCTGTGCGACGGTATGGTGTATGAGTATGCGGAGCAATGCAAAATGCTTTCCGGGGAACATGATTTTGAGAAGGATATCGTGGCATGCGCAGCCAATATCAGTAAACGTTACATGGGCAGCAAGAAACGAGGGGAGACTCTCGAACAGATTACTACGACGATTTTTGACAGTATGAAGAAGATACACGGACTGGGGAAGCGAGAGCGATTATATCTTAGAATTGCGGCGATTCTGCATGATTGTGGAAAATATATCAGTCTGATGAACATCGGTGAGAGTTCCTACAACATCATTATGGCTACAGAGATTATCGGATTATCACATCTCGAGAGAGAGATAGTTGCCAATATTGTCCGGTTTAATCACAGTAAATTTGAGTATCAAAACAGTATGTCCATAGGCAGTCTTGACAGAGAAGCTTATCTGGTTGTGGCGAAGCTTGTGGCAATCCTGAGACTGGCAAACAGTCTGGATAGAAGTCACAAGCAGAAATTTAAGGGAATAAAAGCGTCGGTCCATGAACACGAGCTTGTTTTAAGCGTGGATACGCAGGAGGATATTACGCTGGAGTCCAGTTTTTTTGCAATGTATACTGATTTCTTTAAAGAAGTGTTCAGCATTACTCCGGTTTTGAAGCAGAAAAAACATTTTTAAGGGAGGCAGGCTATGGGTGATAAAGGACAGAAACACATCGATTTTAGGAATCCGAAATATTACAGCAATCGTGAACTGAGCTGGATATTATTCGATCACCGTGTTCTGAATGAAGCGCGTGATAAAAATACGCTTTTGTTTGAACGCCTGAAGTTCTTAAGTATCACTGCGTCCAATCTGGATGAGTTCTTTATGATTCGAGTTGCATCCCTGAAAGACATGGTCAATGCCGGCTATACGAAACCGGATATTGCGGGACTGACACCTGCAGAGCAGTTGAAGAAGCTGCACGAGGCAATTCATGAACTGGTGGATCTGCAGTATTCGACGTTCAATCGTTCGCTGGTACCGCAGCTGGAAAGCAATGGGCTTCATATCATCCGAAGGCATGAACAGCTCAGCAAAGCGGAGGCTGCATTTGTAGATCACTATTTTGAGGAGAATGTGTATCCGGTGCTTACACCCATGGCGGTGGATTCCTCAAGACCGTTTCCGTTGATTCGTAATAAATCGCTGAATATTGGAGCACTTTTGCGGAAAAAGGAGCGAAAAAATGAATTGGAATTTGCCACGGTGCAGGTTCCGAGTGTACTGGAACGTGTTGTGGAATTACCTTCCGGCACGGAAAAACGCAAGGTGATACTCCTCGAGGAGGTCATCGAGAGGAATATTCACAAGCTTTTTTTGAATTATCAGATTGAGTGTGCACATCCTTTCAGAATTATGAGAAATGCGGATTTGACGATTGAGGAGGATGAGGCGGCTGACCTGCTCAAGGAAATCGAAAAGCA
>JAILPF010000268.1 GCA_024699575.1 Acetatifactor sp.
CATATACATGTATACAATAATGTAATGTCTAATTAACATAGTAGCGGTACTTTCGGCTCATGTCAACAAAAAACTTTATCGCTTTAAATTATTTTCTCTTTAACGTGTCTTTCCATCAACGTATTATCACATAAAAACGGCAGAGTTTTCAGGCTTTTCGCCAAAAACTCTGCCGTAAAAGCAGGCTCATTATTTCACATCACTGTAGAACAAATCTCTGAACCATACAAGAGCATCTGTATAGGCTTCATAAACTTTTTCGTCCTGAATATCATTGAGAATCATCTGTCTGGAAACTTCCTGCCAATCAGCGCTCTCGTAATATATCATGAAATCCAGAACAGGTGCCAGTTTACCGGAATTGGTTAGTACCGCATCGCTGATTGCTTTGGAAACCTTCACCATCTCCAGAGCCTGTGCCATGGGCGTATCCAAAATGACGTCCAGTACTGAGAACAGTCCCATCAAAAAGAGTTCTGAGGACATATTTTCCATTCCAAACAGTGGCGCCAAATTCTCAGCAAATCTCGCACGCAATAGCGAAAGTCGCGTAATCTCACTAGGCTTATCCGCACAAAGTTCTTTCGTAACAGCTGTATTAATCCAGCGCTTCAGTTCCTTTTGTCCAAGCATTGCAGCTGCGTGACGTACAGTGCTGATACCGGAATTCACAGTCATGCGGTTTACCATTCCCAGCAAAGAGATGACAAGCGCTGTATCATGCCCGATGACATCTGCTGCCACATCCAGATCGAAATCCGGATCATTGACAACACTTAACAGCTCAACATATGTCGTCTTTAACGGGGAAACTTCCGATTCCTCCTTGGATGCCGGAATTCTGAAAAAACTTCCCTCATAATAACGGTATCCACCATCTGCCGTCAGCATATCGAAATCTTCCTGTGAATTCACATTGACGGCAACCAGATTAACATTCGGATATACCTTATTAAAATAAATCTTCGCCTTGGCAATATCAATCTTTTTGTGGTCTAAAAAGACAAAATCTACTAGGGAAAGGATTTCTTTGTACTCTTCAAACTGCTTTACCGGAAGCTTACGAATTGCAAGACAATACCCCTTCGCTTTTAGTTCTTTCAATCGTTCAATATACATCTCCGTGGGTACCACAAGAGGGTCGAACAGTAACGCAAGTCTTCCATGGGGTCCCGTATACATCGAATCAATATCCGCGAATATAGTTACATGGCTCAGTTCAACGAAAACCATCTTGTCCTCAGCCAGTGTTTTCATCCCCATGCTCTCTACAATATCCAACCCAAGCACTCTGCCCGCACCGTCCAGCCATGCAGTTCCAATGGAAATAGGATTCAGATAGACGTTTTTCTTCTGTGCAAAGATTGAATACGCTTTCACTTGCATCTTGTCATCAAATAACGGTATCAATGTTCCTAGCATACTACACCTCGTTTCTGCGCCCCAAGCGCGGGCTTTTCCTTATACCATTATTATACACTGTTTTCTGAAAACTTCATAGTGGTAATTTGTGTTTTTTGTAAATATTGGAGATTTTTTTACATTAATTTTAATATTTTAAATTTACGGTCCAAAATGGTACCTGTAGTTTTCCCAATCCGTCACATATACCCGGCCTTCTTCATCCTCCGAAAGCAGTCCATCCGCAATCAGCTCTTCCGTCAATTCCAGACTGTCCTTCTCACCAAAGGCCACACCCATCTGGAATCCGTTTATCCTGTCAAACAGATACTTCTCCTGTTTTCCTTTCTGATATCTGCAAAATTCCTGATAAATACGCTGTTTCCTGTAGAAACGGAATACCGGATCTTTTGGCATTTCGATGCCGGCCTTTTCGCAAAATGTTTCCAGCATATCGCATTGAGTCCGTGCTTCCATTTGTCCCCACATTCCAATGAGTGTGTTATATTCCGGAATAGGCGTATAGATTTCCCGGATTATTCTTTCAAGCTCTGTTTTTGAAGCGCCTTCCGCCAACCATTGTTCTGCCTTTTCAAGCCCGATTCTGAATTGTGCAAACAAACGGATTTGTTCCACATGAGGAAGCATCATTTCCAACAACTCCGTGGTGCTGATTGCAAGAGGTAGAGTGTTGCAATTTAGATTTTGGGTTATCATGTCCTCAAGCTTGGGCATATAATTGTTACAACGTTCTAAAATATCAGCCGCATCATATTCATCGCTTTTCATGATAAAATCAGGATTCTCCCAGCGGAATGTCTCCCACCTGTCACC
>JAILPF010000269.1 GCA_024699575.1 Acetatifactor sp.
ATATTCCAGCAGATGAGCATCTTTATTTAATGTCTGAACGGTAGCAAACACATAATCTTTATCATAATCATGGTATCCTGCGCCAACCAAACCCATGGATACAGATTTTGAAAACACCTTCTCATAGGACTTCTTGGTCTGCCTCGCCAACTGTCCCCTGTGCACCAAAAATAGTACTCTTCTATACCCTAATTCACGCATTGCAAAAGCAGAAGCATAGGTTTTTCCCGTACCGGTTGCTGAAATAAGAAGTGCCCTATTTTCACCGGCATTGATGATCTTTTTCAGATTGGAAATAAAACCGATCTGCATACTATTGGGTTGTAATCTATATTTTTCAAGGGATGTAATCTGCTCCCCCTTTGCAATCTCGCGCTGACGCTTGATGATGCTATATTTTTCCTTGTATGTCTCATAAAAGTCATCAAATGTCATCGAATACTGAGAATTCCATAATTCGTGAAATTCCCTAAGAATCTCCTGAGTCATTTCCCCTTGACTGGTGGACACAACCTTTGTGTTCCATTCTCTGTTTGTAGTCAAAGCAGATTTGGTCATGTTGGAGCTGCCGATGATAATCCGATATACCTCTTCTTTTTTGAAGATATAACCCTTGGTATGGAATCCCTCTCCTGCGGCATCCACATCATACATTTTCAAGGTTATATTTTTTAATTCATTCAGCTTGGCCAATGCTTTGGGCTCACTAAAATTGAGATAATTGGTCGTCAATATCTCTCCGGGAATATTTTTCTCTTCCAATTCCTTCAATGTTTGAAGAAGTGGTTCGATTCCACCCAGTGTAATAAAGGCAACACTAATCTGAAACTTCTCACACTGCAAAAGCTCGTCTTCAATAGACGAAAGTACCTTTTTCCCCTCTTTGTAGTTATTCGATACAAATTGTGGTCTATATACAGTGTTGGAAGCCACATTCCCGTCAATATATGCAGTTTCAAATCCCTGTCTCAATTCATCGATTCCGCGCATCTTGTTCACCTGCCCTCTGGTATTTATCATACCAAAATGAGCGGGGCGTGACAACTACAGATTGATCAGAATCCTGTTTGTACTTTTCTCGCTGTATTGCACTTATTTCGTATATATTTTCTTATATCTTCCGGCAAATCAAGTTTTCCGCCATGTTTAAAAACATAATCTTCTCCAGCAAAATAATATTCCGTTTTGCTTTCTGCTTCATACCACACCAGCAAATAATCTGTTGTAGATCGCTCTTTGGGATACATCCCTGTAAGAAAACCTGCCCCAGGTCTTTTTAAAACATCTTCCGGAGGATTCTTCCTTCTTGTTTTCTTAAAATGCTCGAATGGCATATCCAATATTTTCATTATCTCTTCTGAAGACAAAAACGGATTGGCAGGCGTTATATTCACCCGCATCATACTTACATATGATTTCTCGTCTATTATCAACTCGATTTTTTCCAACAACTTTATCAGTTTATCCTTCAGCTCACAATATCTCCTCTTTCCAAAATCCTTGTCCGAAGAAAATGAACGATAAGCATATTTGCCATATACTGTTGTCAGTTTTTCCGCAATCGCCAACACCTCATCATCCGACGTATAATAGCCAAACGCCGCATTTATATCCCGATTGGCAAAAAACTCATACACTTTCAAAGATGTCTGTATTGCGTTCAATTGTTCCTGTGATACATAAAGATATACTCTTATACTGTCATCCTCCCTCATGCAGAAGACTGAGCAATCCCCAATACCACCTCTAATCCATGGCTTATCATAATTAACCGTCATGCCACCCTCAGGGTTCTTAAACCAAGATATCTCATACCTAATCCGCTGTTGTAGATCATATGCATTGATCGCTTTTATATCTGTTTCGTCGCTCCAGATCCCCAAAGAACATGATAAATAATCGCCCACACTCTCCAAAGACGGAATCAGCAGGTTACGCATCTTCTGAAACAAAACATAACTACAGGTGTTCTTATTCCACCGATCCTCGGTTTCGTAAATACTCAAATCATTAATCCTATCATATTGTCCGATCCAGATTCGACTGTACAAGTCAAGTGCATTTATCACAAGGTAACATTCTTCCTCTGTCACGAGTAAAGAAAAAGTTTCCGAACGTGCAGGAATCACCTTCTCCATTTTCCATTCATTTTTTTCGTGTTGAACCATATCCACCCTCCTTGCATATACCATTGGTATATTTGATATTATCATATTCCAATGGTATAATCAATACAAGGACTAAAAAAAATGTTGCGAATATAAATTTCAATATAATCGCTAGGGGGCTTCTATTATGAGTATTTCATTAAATACCGACAGATTGAAAGAATGCAGAGAAAAAATGGAAATAAGTAAAATGGAAGCAGCAAAACGCATGCAGCTTTCACAGCCGGCGTACTTACGATATGAAGCCGGCACCAGAACACCATCCCTTCAAACGTTGACCGTCATAGCAAATGTTCTGAATACCTCCGTTGAATATTTAACCGATCTGTCCGATGATCCTTTCCCCATTGCCTATACCATATCAGGGAAAGAAGACCCCGAGCTGTTTGAAATAATCCGGTTGTGCAAGCAATCAAATAGTGCTATGGTCAATAGAATTTTATCTTACGCCGTCAAATTGTCCAATCTCAAATAACACAGAGAATTCAACAGAAACTCTTCTTTACAGAGCTCTATTCACACACTCACAAAAAAGGCTCTCGACTGCGCTGTTTTGCGCTGTCGAAAGCCTTTGATCACTACTATTATATTCTTACATGTAAACCACTGGGAATTATTCAAACTCGCAAAGACCTTCGTAGTCCAATTCTGTTTTAAGGTTATTTCTATACTATTTTGTATAGA
Source organism: Acetatifactor sp. (assembly GCA_024699575.1). GTDB lineage: Bacteria > Bacillota > Clostridia > Lachnospirales > Lachnospiraceae > Acetatifactor. The sequence continues at coordinate 2,853 of JAILPF010000269.1, forward strand.
GAGTTGTCGTTTTTCCTCTCATTATCCGGTTTTGGAATGAGAAATAGTACCATTTTAGTACCGGAAGTTGGGAAGTGGATTTACCATTCCATAGGGATATTATGGGGCAAGTGAGGCGAAAAATCAACAGGGTTTTTTCATATTGTGCTCTTGAATGTTCTTAGCCCACATTGCTTCGATCTGTAAGTATAAATTGTGATGTACTTCCTCATCAGAAGATTCATTAAACGGCTTGTTCTGTATTCCTGGTGATACGCTGATTATAGTAAAAATATCGGGATAACGGAAATTGTTCTCCAGTACTTTTTGTTCTGAGCCTTTTCGATCAAATGGTCTCTCTACATATTTGTCAAGTGTGGAAAGAATAT
>JAILPF010000270.1 GCA_024699575.1 Acetatifactor sp.
CTTCTTACAGCGGTCATGAACTTATGAACGATATCCTGAGCGATATCATCTACACGGTCATCATCGTTACCATATTTAGGGAACTCGCCGGTAGTCTTGAAGTCAACGATTACGCCGTCCTCATCACGGATAACTTCAACCTTAGCATACTTGATAGCGGAGAGAGAGTCAGCTACGATAGACAGACCTGCAACACCGGTAGCGAAGTAACGCTTAACGTCTCTGTCATGAAGAGCCATTTCTGCTCTCTCATAGCAGTATTTATCATGCATATAGTGGATGATGTTCAGAGTGTTTACATAAACATCTGCCTGCCATTCAATCATATCCATGAACTTGGAGTAAACATCATCATAATCAAGAACATCACCTTCAACAGGACGATATTTAGGACCAACCTGTTTCTTGGTAACTTCATCGATACCACCGTTCAAAGCGTAGAGCAAGCACTTAGCAAGGTTCGCACGAGCGCCGAAGAACTGCATTTCCTTACCGATAACCATAGAGGATACGCAGCAAGCGATACCGTAATCATCACCGTGTACAACTCTCATCAAATCATCGTTCTCATACTGGATGGAAGATGTAGTGATGGAAATCTTTGCACAGTATTTCTTCCAGTTCTCAGGAAGTCTTGTAGACCAAAGAACTGTCAGGTTAGGCTCAGGTGAAGCACCGAGGTTCTCAAGAGTGTGCAGATAACGGAAGCTTGTCTTGGTAACCATAGGACGTCCGTCAATACCAACACCACCAAGAGACTCGGTTACCCATACAGGGTCACCTGCGAAAATCTGGTTGTATTCAGGTGTACGAGCAAATTTAACACAACGAAGTTTCATGATGAAATGATCAACGAACTCCTGAATCTGCTCCTCTGTGAAAGTACCGTTCTTAAGGTCTCTTTCTGCATAGCAATCAATGAAAGTAGAGGTACGGCCAAGGCGCATTGCAGCACCGTTCTGCTCTTTAACAGAGCAAAGGTAACCGAAATAAGTCCACTGGATAGCTTCCTGTACGTTTGCAGCAGGCTTAGAAATATCGCAGCCATAGGAAGCAGCCATTTCTTTCATCATCTTAAGAGCAACGATCTGCTCGGAAATCTCCTCACGAAGACGGATAACATCATCAGTCATTACACGACCGGTGGATGCTTTCTGCTCCTCTTTGTCCTCAATCAGTCTGTCGATACCGTAAAGAGCAACTCTACGATAGTCGCCGATGATACGTCCACGTCCGTAAGCATCAGGAAGACCTGTGATGATGTGGGAAGAACGACAAGCTCTCATTTCAGGGTTATAAGCATCGAAGCATCCTGCATTGTGAGTTTTTCTGTGAGTAGAGAAGAACTCGCTGATTTCAGGATCAACTTCATAACCGTTGTCAGAGCAAGCTTTCTCTGCCATACGGATACCACCGTAAGGCTGCAGGGAACGCTTGAATGGCTTGTCAGTCTGGAAACCTACGATAGTCTCCTTATTCTTGTCAAGGTATCCAGGACCGTGTGAAGTAATAGTAGAAACAACCTTGGTATCCATATCAAGAACACCGCCTGCTTCTCTCTCCTTCTTCTGCAGATCAAGTACCTGTGCCCATAAATCTTTTGTGTTCTGTGTAGCGTCAGCTAAGAAGGACTCATCTCCATCATAGGGAGTGTAGTTTCTCTGGATGAAATCACGCACGTTGATTTCTCTGTCCCATTTGCCGCCTACAAAATCTTTCCATTCTGGTCTCATTTTGAAATAGCCTCCTATAAATATTGAATTAGTATGATTAATAGTTTCTCTAATCCTCAACCAACATTATATGTAAAAGCCCATGTTCAGTCAAGGCGTGGAAATGTACTTTTTTCTATACAAAAACCTGCATTTGCCTTGAAAATTGCATGGTATTAAACGAACAATTCCGACAGCAAAATCGGTGCGGTAAAGTGTCAAAGAAACTATTGTCACAATTCGAGAACAATTTAAAATGAATTGTTATATTTTTTAATATTTAACGTGTAATATATTGATAAATAAGAGGGAATAGTTTATAATTATTTTACAAATTTTTCGAAAGAAAAGTTCGGAAACGGATGTAAGAAGGGGATATGCGGACGGAAGAAGTTACAGAATGGAGGCATCGATATGAAGAACTGGAAAATTAGAACGAAGCTGATGATGATTACTGTTCCTATTAACCTGATTTTATTCTGCTATTTTATTTTTTCTGCAAGTGCGATGAATAATATCTCCAAACAATCAGAGAAGATGTTTTACGACGAGATACATGGCATATCCAATGTGCTGGTATCAGCGGATCGTGATATGTATCAGGCACAGCTTGCGATAGCGGAAGCAAGAGCAGGGTTGGTAGCCAATAAAGGGGTTCCTGATTACGCAGTGAGCGACTATGAGGGCAATGCCAAACAGGTGAGTGATGCCATTGGTGCTCTGCAGAGCTTGATGGGGGCAGATACATATCTCTATAACAGCTATGCTCTGGAGGGACAGACTTGCAGCAGCCTTTTGAAGGCCTTTGAAACGGCAATGAATGCATGGACCGCTGCCAGCGAGCCAATCATCAAATCAACTTCAGCCAATCAGGACTGGGACGGGCAGTACGGGTTATTTCTGGACGCCAGAGAGCATCTGAACAGTATGGAAGATATCATGGATGCTTATGCGGAATATCAGAGTGCCTACATGCTTGGTAAAGTGGATGCACAGGTCAGGGGAGTTCTGGTTGTGATTATCTTAATCTTAATCATAAGTACTGTATTTAATGTGCTGGTAATCCGCTATATGAGAGTCAGTGTACAGACAGTGAAAGACACCATCAATACTATTGCGGACAATGACTTGACGCAGGCACCTCCCACCTCGGATTCGAAGGATGAATTTGGCGATCTTTTAGGTGCAGCATCAAGATTATATGAAAGTCTTCGCAAGGTAGTCGGGCACATCAATGAATCCAGCGAGAGAGTGGCGGCAGCGGGAAGAACTATTCTGGATACAGCTAATGATGCAAACGAACAGGTCGAGAACATCAATACGGCTATTAATGATATGGCAATTACGGCTAACCAGCAGGCTAATGATATCACAAACATCGCTACCAATATGACAGAAATCGGTGAACTCGTGCAGGAGAGTGGAAGATTTTCCGAGAATCTTGCAGAAGCAAGTAACCAGATTGACGGTGTGACAAAGGAAGGTATGGAGGTTGTAACAGAGTTACTTCACACGACGGATGAGACGATGTCTGCATTTGAAGATATCTTTGATCTGGTGAACAATATCTCCGGCAGCGTGCTTAAGATTGGGGAGGCATCCAGATTGATTTCTGATATTGCATCCCAGACCAATCTGTTGTCTCTCAATGCATCCATTGAGGCTGCAAGAGCGGGAGAAGCCGGTAGAGGCTTTGCGGTTGTGGCAGGTGAAATCAGCAACCTGGCTGAACAGTCAGCGCAGTCAGCAAACACTATCAATCAGATGATTGAGGAATTGCAGAAAGCAGCAGAACTTGCTGCCAATCAGGGTGAGGAAGTAAAACGATATGTGGATGCACAGAATCAGAGCGTAAGAAAGACGCAGGAGAAATTTGAGAATATTGTTGCTTCTGTAAAAGAAATGGATAATGGTATCAAGAACATTGCATCTGTTAATAAAGAAATGGGACATAATTTCACAAATGTCAATGATTTGATTTCCAGTTTGTCAGCATCCTCCGAGGAGAATGCGGCAAACTCCGAACAGATTGCAGCAACTACGGAGACTGTCGGTGTCAGCATGGAGAATGTGAACGACAGCAGCCGCGCAATCAACGGCGAAGCAGAAGCGCTGGTAGAAGCTGTGGAGATTTTCCGCTTATAACTTGTTTCCCCGGTTCGGTGCAGGAATGATTAAAATTTTATGAAATGGGAAAAATATATTGATATCTTTCTCTATTAGGCGTAAGATGAATGCACCTACAGACGAATGTTGGGGAATGGATAAAGGAAGGAGAACATCATGAGCGGAATATCGAAAGAGATGACTATCGGTGAAATCATTACTGTGAATCCCGATGTAGTTCCTGTATTGTTAAACGCAGGTATGCATTGCCTTGGATGCCCTGCTTCTCAAGGAGAATCTTTGGAAGAGGCAGCTATGGTTCACGGCATTGATATTGATGAGTTGATGAAACAGATTGACGCATTATAAAATAAAAACACAAAAAGTCGCCCGGACATAAATGTTCGGGCGACTTTTTGTATTGCTGTTTTATTTAGTAAGACCTAGTGCCTGTAGCGCATTCCTGGAAATCAATGGCTCATAGTGCTCTTCCAGGAAAGAAATTCCTGCAGGAAGCATTCTCTGAATAGAGCCGTACTCAGAAATGATATTGGAAATACGATCAAAAATTTCTTTTGAGCAATTCTCGCCCTGAGAGAGAACCAAGAGATATCGGTTACCCTGCTCATCCTTATACAGAGAACTCTCGCCGGGGAAATGTTCACCGACAAGCGCAGCTACATCCATTACCTGTTGTAAGGAACGAATTGCGAACATTCGATGCAAATTCTGCTCTTTGCTTTCGCCTGTACTTTCAGCCGGCTGAACTAAAGTATCGGCGGTGGGTGCCTTACGACTGTTCTGAATTCTACGGAATAAATCCATCATTTCATCGGAGGCTGCCTCGGGGTCAAAGGGCTCTTCGTTTTCTATGTCTTCCATTACAGATGGAGAAAATCTTGCAAAACGGGTATCCAGTTCCTCCGGATCTTCCACTTTTGTAATGATAAGAACCAGACATTCTGCATTGAGAGGAATGGCTTCTATCATCAGGGGGATATCTTCCGCGTTGAAGCCGACTTCAAAGTTGGCCTGCTGCATCATTTCACGGAATAGACTTTTGGCTTTCTCTGAGCCATAGGCTAATTCACTTATCTTTAATTCCCGACTTGCCAGGTCTTCCTTGGTCAAAGTACAACGGATTTGATTTTCATTCATTTTTTCAATCTTCATTGCGACCTCCCTTTCTGCATCTTAAGTCGATGCTGAGTGAAGCTTAAAGCAGGAGAGAACTGCTTATAATTAAGTGTATACTATACTTTCGGCATGTTTTAGTCAATAGACAACCCCTTTTTTTAGAAAATTTTAAGATTAAAAATACTTGCAATTAATAAAACAACCCATTATAATATTAAAATATAAGCGCCTCCGGCATAATGCACCGGAAAGGAGGCGACAGTCATAAAATTCAGTTGATTGCATCCTTTATATTTTTTATTCTATTTTATGGCAGTATTGTTATTCTGACATATTCAGAAGGATGTCTTACAAGCATTCTATGCTTTGTTCTTATTAGTAGTTCACTAATACTTTTCACATTTATAATTCATTTTAAACAAAATTTATTTAGCAATTTTTGACTGAATTTGTGCGGCCGCAGGCGTTTATATACCGGTTTTATTATTATGTTTTCCAATTGATATATCACGATTCTTTTGGGGAAAACATATCAATAGGAGGAAAATGCCTTGCAGGATGCGAATGAAAAAAACAAGCATATTGCTGCGGAGGAGATTTTGAACTTCTGGGATAGGGTTCAGTGTCGTGATGCGAAGTTTTTTGTGGATGGACAAGTATTTGGAGCGGAGGAAACGGCTCTGAAAACGGTCAGGGAAGACGGAGCATATATGGCTGATTATATCCTTGGAACAGATGGAAAAATTCAACAGGTCCGCTATGATCGGATTTCACCGTAGAATACATTATGTTTAACCTCCGCAAATTCCGTCGGATACTGTGAACGGGTTGCCTCTCGTGTATGACTGCAGATGGAATTTGTCAAAAATGGTAATGACGTTAAGTCCGGAGTGTGTTAGAATAAGACTGTTCGCCGATGCGAAGTATCGGCGGACAGTGACACACTTAGGTATTACCAGGATAACTTACGAGGAAATGAAGATGAAGAAAAAAGCGATAACTGTTATTGTTGCACTGTTTTTAATTGCCATTGTTGCCGTGCTTGCATTTGGAAAAACTTTTTTGGACCGTTACACTTATAGTAAAGAACGAGCAGACCTGAATGAATATTATGGGGTGTCCGGAGAGGAACTTGCAGTAATCCTTCAGGACGAAATGGTGGAGGAAAAAGCACTTTTTCACGAAGGAAACTGTTATCTGGATCTGGATACCGTACATCGTTATCTCAATGAAGTTTTTTACGCGGATATGACGGCAGGAAAGCTTTTGTATACTACTGCGGTGGATACTTATGAGGCTGCTTTTGGACAGCAAAGCTTTCAGTATAGTGGCGGCAATCAGGAAACAGGATATACCATCTGTTTTGAACAGGGTGGAACCTTGTATCTGGCGTTGGATTATGTA
>JAILPF010000271.1 GCA_024699575.1 Acetatifactor sp.
GGGTGATTTCGTAGATTTGTGTGCAGGTCCTCACCTGATGAGTACCAAAGGAATCAAAGCATTCAAATTGATTTCTTCTTCTCTTGGAAGGGTAAATTTTTCAAGCTTGTCACCCTTCTTAATGATTTTTTTCATCTCTGCTTCCAGCGCATCCAGATCCTCTCTGGAGAAAGGCTCATGATCAAAATCATAATAAAATCCGGTATCAATGCTGGGACCGATAGCAAGCTTTGCCTCCGGAAACAGGTTTTTCACAGCCTCTGCAAGTACGTGAGAAGTTGTATGACGGATTGTTGCAAGTCCTTCCTCATCATTAGCAGTGCAGATACTCAGTTCGCAATCCTCACTAATCACTGTTCTCAAATCAACAACCTCTCCGTTGACTTTACCGCAGCACGCCACTCTGGCAAGACCTTCACTGATATCCACAGCGATGTCATAAACACTCATCTCATTTGCGTACTCTTTTACAGAGCCGTCTTTCAATGTAATCTTCATATTCACTCTTCCTTCTTTCTGCTTCGCAGCCGCTTATTTTCCTGCCTCGATATAAATAGAAAGTCCCTTGCAATTACTTGCAAGGGACGTAAAATACGCGGTTCCACCCTCGTTGTGCAGCCTGTCTCAACAAATCTGCACCACTTCATTTGCTCGTAACGGGAGCCTCCGGGCTGTATTAAAGCCACTCTGAGATGGTCTTCACAAATCCTTGGCAAAGCTACTTTCAGCACCGGTCTGTCTAATCCGGGTAGCTCTCTCTGGTACCTTAAAAATGCTACTCTTCTCTTCAACGTTTTCTATCAATTATTTCATTGCTCGGAACAAATCCTTTGCTTATCATAGTACTTTTTTCCGAGAATGTAAAGACCTATTTCGTGATTTCTTCTGTAATATAAGCTTCCACACTATCCTTTGGAATATTCAACACGACTGCCAGCTCTCCGTACAGATAGTCCACTGCTATGCGAAAATATTTGGCATCCAGTGCCGTAACTTTTCGCCCTGCCGCAATCCGTTTCTGTTTTCTCGCATAAATGGTCTTAATAATCTGAATCCAGTCCTCGCACTCGATTGTCCTGATTTTCCCCCGATATTCCTGCTCCAGAAGTTTATCATTAGAAATGGTAATCAGTGGAATACCCGGAATGCCCGCAATCAACTGAAGTGCCTCCTCCCTTGTCAACACTCTGCGCATAGATTCCTTAGAACTGTCCACCGGTACATATACCGTGCTTCCGGGTACATAGACAGGTTTCAAAATATAGTATTCCCTCTCCTTGTCCACTCCCGAAAGATTCAACGTTGTCACATCCGTTACTACGCAGACACCCTTACTACCTACAACTACATATTCACCCTTATTAAACACACAAACCTTCCTTTCTTTCTTTTTACGGCTACAACAACGGTTATGCCTATAATCATATCAAATTTCCGAAGAAAATGTCAGTGTTTTTGCGGCTAAAAATGATTTTTGTAGAGATTGCTCAGATGTATAAGGTGTGTTTTTGTGCAAGTCGCAAAAAAGCTCCGTCAAATCCGTAACGGAATTGACGAAGCTTTTTAAACTGTTCAAATTATTATTAATAATTCTCGCTTCTGACTTCAAAATAGCTTTGAGGATGATTACATACAGGACATACCTCAGGAGCTTCCAGACCTACAACCACATGTCCGCAGTTTCTGCACTCCCACATGGTCACGCCGCTCTTTTTGAACACTTCCATTGCTTCAATATTGTGAAGCAGTGCGCGGTATCTTTCCTCATGCTGTTTCTCAATGGCAGCCACACCTCGAAACTGTGCAGCAAGCTCAGTAAATCCTTCTTCCTCAGCATCCTTTGCCATTCTCTCATACATATCTGTCCACTCTGCATTCTCGCCTTCTGCCGCATGAAGCAGATTTGCAGGGGTATCTCCCAGCTCTCCCAAAGCCTTAAACCAAAGCTTAGCATGCTCCTTCTCATTGTCAGCTGTTTTTAAAAACAGGGCTGCAATCTGCTCATAACCTGCTTTTTTTGCAACAGAAGCAAAATAAGTATACTTATTTCTTGCCTGAGATTCTCCTGCAAATGCTTCCCATAAATTCTTTTCCGTTTTCGTACCTGCGTATTTGTTAGTAGCCATACTCATCCTCCTCTTCAATATAGAATTAAATCTGTGTCTTCCAGACAATCATATCATATTGAGAAGAAATTCTCAATAATCTAATTCAAACAAACGCACCTTCGCAAATGCTTCGCATCAAAACGAATAGCACGAACGCACCTTCGCAAATGCTTCGCATTGGCTCGGTGTTCGTTTGACTCACATAGATTAAAATAAGGAGGTACTTGCCAGCAAGCTGTCAGTACCTCCTTATATTTAATCTGCGTTCGTGCTATTCGTTCATCTTTGTCAGCTTTGCTGCCTGGTCAGCTGCAATGCATGCATCCAGAATCTCTGCGATATCTCCGTTCATTACCTTGTCGAGTTTATAAATCGTCAAACCGATTCGATGATCAGTCACACGTCCCTGGGGGAAATTATATGTTCTGATTTTCTCGGAGCGGTCACCTGTACCAATCTGGCTTCTTCTCAGCTCTGCTTCCGCATCATGGCGCTGCTGCAATTCCATATCATACAGTTTGGATTTCAGCAGGGCAAATGCCTTGGCTTTGTTCTGAATCTGAGACTTCTCTGTCTGGCTATAAACCACGATACCTGTGGGATAGTGAGTCAGACGCACTGCAGAGTCAGTAGTATTGACACACTGTCCACCATTACCGGATGCGCGCATAACGTCAATTCTGATATCTTTATCATCAATCACAATGTCCAGATCATCATCCACTTCCGGCATAACTGCCACACTGATAGTGGAAGTATGGATACGTCCGCCGCTCTCTGTTGCGGGAACTCGCTGTACGCGATGTACTCCACTCTCATATTTCATCTTGGAGTAAGCACCCTGACCGGTAATCATAAACTGTACTTCCTTCATACCACCGATACCGATTTCATCCACGTTAAGGGTCTCAACCTTCCAGCGCTGTGACTCTGCATAATGAACGTACATACGGTAGATTTCTGCAGCAAAAAGTGCTGCCTCGTCTCCGCCCGCACCTGCACGAATCTCCACGATTACATTCTTATCATCATTAGGATCCTTTGGCAAAAGCAGAATTTTCATCTCTTTTTCCAACTCTTCCACGCGTTTCTTGCTATCGTTTAAAGTCTCCTTAATCATCTCGCGCATTTCCTCATCGTTCTCGCTATCGAGCATAACAAGGGAATCCTCTATATCCTGATTGCATTTTTTATACTCAGTATATGCATCCACAAGAGGTGTCAGTTCGCTCTGTTCTTTCATCAGTTTGCGGAAACGCTCCTGATTATTTGCCACATCAGGTTCTCTCAATTCATTCATAATCTCCTCAAATCTGCGGAGAAGATCCTCTAACTTATCAAACATAATTAACCTTTACTCACCTTTCTCAATCCATATACCATAAACTACTCTATCCAGTCCGGCATAATCCTGTTTTGCACAAACCTCTGTAAAACCGGCAGCTTCCATCAAACCGCAGACCGCCTCTTTTTGGTCATAGCCGATTTCAAAATAAAGCCTGCCGCCACTTCTCAGATACCGCGCACTCTCAGTAACAATCCTTCTGTAAAAGCTCAGTCCGTCCGCTTCACCGTCAAGCGCCAGCATCGGCTCATGTTCCTTTACCTCCGGCATCAGCGTAGGAATCACATTGCTTGCAATATAGGGGGGATTCGATACAATAATATCGTATTTCCCCGAAATATTTTCGAACAAATCACCTTGCACCAGACTGATACATTTCTGACTTTCAAAAGAATCTTCTTCAAAGCTATCCGTAGAGATTTCTCTGTCCGGAAGAAGCTTGCGGGCATTTTCACCGGCTACTTCCAGTGCTTTGGCCGAGATATCAGCTCCTACTCCATAGCAATTATTGGAATAATTGAGCAGACTGATTAGAATACACCCACTGCCCGTACACATATCTAAGATACGCATGCCATCGTGGAGTTCACACAGGATTTCCTCTACTAGAATCTCTGTATCCTGTCTTGGAATCAATACATTTTCATTTACCAGAAATTCCAGACCCATAAAGTCCTGTGTTCCGGTAAGATGCTGCAAGGGAATTCTTTGTCTTCGCCTTGCAAGAAGTTTCCGGTATCTCTCCTCGTTTTCGACAAGGACCTCCGTATCTCCATGAACCAGCAAATCATTCCGCCCGGTACCGCACACATACTCAAGAAGTAATCTGGCATCCAAAAGATATTCTTCAATTCCTGCATCCTGTAAAAGAGTACAACCTTCCTGGTATAAATCTCTGTAGGTCATTCTTCCAATTCTCCTACATTTTCAAGTTGCCTGGGTTCATCATCCATCCAGGTCTCATCCACCTCATAACCAAAGGTATCTTTCAAGTACTGTTTCCAGTCAAATACCGCTTCCACTGCTGCAATGGCTACTTCAACCATACTCTCGTCAGGCTCTTTTGTAGTCATACGCTGAATCCACATTCCCGGTGCTGACAGAATTCTAACCAAAAGATTATCCGTTCTTCCTGCCAATCTTATAATCTCATATGAGATTCCCGCTACAACCGGCATCAGTAAAATACGAAGAACCACTCGTAGCAGAAGATTATCCACACGAATAAAGAAAAACAGAATAATACTTACAAACAAAACAAAAAACATGAAACTTGTTCCGCATCTTCTATGCTGTCTGGAACTCCTCATTACATTATGAACCGTAAGCGGTCTTCCCTTTTCAATACAGTTGATACATTTATGTTCCGCACCATGATACTGATATAATCTCTTAATGTCCTTGAGTGCACTGATTCCCCAGACATATAATACAAAAATGAGAATACGAACCAGTCCCTCCAGAATAGCCATCACTGACTGATTTCGGATATATGCCTGAAACAGTGTGGACACAAAATAAGGCAATACGATAAACAATCCAATCGCCAGGCCAATAGAGATTACGGTCGTAAATCCCGTCAGAAATTTCTCTGCATTTCCGCCGGTCACCTTGTCTACAAAGCGGTCGAATCCGGATTCCTTTCCATCTTCTTCCTCATAGAAAGAAGCTGAATAGTTTAAGCACTTCGTTCCCAGAACCAGGGAATCCACAAAATTAAAAATACCTCTGATAAACGGAATCTGAGTAATCTTGTGCTTATCCTGTACGCTCTGGTAATTCTCCAGCTCTATCTCAATCTGTCCGTCCGGCTTTCTGACAGCCACTGCATATTTCTCTTTATTTTTCATCATAACACCTTCCAGCACAGCCTGCCCGCCGATACCGGAATAACGGTTGCATTTTCTTCTTGCCATAGTTCATCTACCTTCCAAAGCTTGGTTTTCTATCTAAAGGAAAAGGTTGAGATACAATACCTCAACCTTTCGTCAACACTCTTATTTAACACCGTATTTCTTGTTAAACTTATCGATACGGCCATCGGCTCTTGCAGTCTTCTGCTGACCTGTGTAGAATGAATGGCATTTGGAGCAAACTTCTACGTGGATTTCAGGTTTGGTAGAACCGGTTACAAATGTGTTACCGCAGTTGCAAGTAACTGTTGCCTGATAGTATTCGGGATGGATTCCTTCTCTCATCGTCTTCACCTCTCTATATTGTAATTCGTCAATAGTTCTTTGTTCTCATCCGCACTGCTTATGGAACCACAAACAGCGGTATTATTGTATCATAAGGTTTTTACACTTGCAATAGAAAAGTTAAATAAATTTATTTTTCTTGACCATGGCCACAAATTCTTCATTATTTTTCGTTCTGGCAAACATGTCCAGAATCTTGTCCGTAGCCTCCTCAGACTTCAATCCGTTCAGAGCACGGCGCATAATATTGATTGCTTCCATCTCATCTGTCGTGAGCAACAAATCCTCTCTTCTGGTGCCGGACTTTTGCAAATCGATTGCAGGGAAAATTCTCTTTTCGGAAAGCTTTCTGTCCAGAACCATCTCCATATTACCGGTTCCCTTGAATTCCTCGTAAACCACATCATCCATCTTGCTTCCGGTGTCCACCAGCGCAGTTGCAAGAATGGTAAGGCTTCCACCCTCTCTCATATTACGGGCTGCTCCGAAAAATCTCTTTGGCATATGAAGTGCAGACGGGTCAAGACCTCCGGACAATGTTCTTCCGCTGGGCGGAACTACCTGGTTGTAAGCTCTTGTCAATCTGGTGATACTGTCCAACAGAATCACCACATCTTTCTTATGCTCAACAAGACGTTTTGCTCGCTCAATCACCATCTCAGATACACGTTTGTGGTGTTCCGGCAATTCATCGAAAGTAG
>JAILPF010000288.1 GCA_024699575.1 Acetatifactor sp.
AGCTCTGTAACCTGTCCTTTCTCATAGCCATCAAGACCTGCTTTTGTCTCCTCCTCAAATAACAGTTCATAGGAAGGATTGTGAACTACCTCTGTAGTTCCGGTAATGCCGTACTTACTCAAATCAACATTTGCCATTTGTACTTACCTCTCTTCTTTCATATTTTTATATCATCCCTTGTAACCAAGGTTACTATAAATCTCTGCGTTATTATCTCAAAAACACTTTCACTTGTCAATAAATCCAAGAAAAAATTAGATACAAGTCTCTTCTTTCAGCCACTTTGCCTCATCTTCAGTAAGATATGGAGAAACTTTCTCATACACCTTTCTTTGATATGCTGCAAGCATCTTTTTTTGCTCATCTGTCAGATATTTCTCATCAATTGCTCCCATATCAATAGGAGCCCATGTCAATGTATCAAAATGCATAAACTGACCATACTCATTTTTCTCATCATTGACAGCAACCATTACATTTTCAATTCGAATACCATGACTGCCTTCCACATATACCCCCGGTTCATTTGTGACATCCATGCCGGCTTCAATGACAGCTTCGTCCACGCCTTCCACATACCGCCATCTGAGTCCCTGGGGGCCTTCATGTACATTCAGTATATAACCTACTCCATGACCGGTTCCGCACTTATAATCCAGTCCGATATCCCACAGTGGTTTTCTTGCTAAAATATCAAGATTCCTTCCTGTACAACCGTAAAGCCATCTTGCATTTGTCATTTCCAGCATTCCGGCAGCAACAAGTGTGTAATGACGTTTTATCTCATCTGAAATCGGGCCAACAACAATCGTTCTGGTAACGTCCGTTGTTCCACCTAAATACTGTCCACCTGAATCCACCAGCAAAAGCCCTTCCGCTTTCACCTCCGCAGCGTTATCCTGGGTCGCCTCATAGTGCATCATAGCTGCATTTGCCTTATAACCGGCAATCGTAGGAAACGATAAATCCAAAAATTCAGGAATACTTCTTCTGAGTTTCTCCAGATAATCAGCAGCTGTCACTTCAGTGATACGCTGTTTGCCGACATTTTTCTTTAACCAATATATGAACTTGGTAACAGCAACACTGTCTTTTAAGTAAACCTTCTCCATATTTTCCAGTTCAACCGGATTCTTAACAGCCTTCATCAGTTCAGTGGGATTTTTCTTTTCCACAACAGTGTTCTTCTCACCTGCCAGTTTAAACAGTGCGTAACTACAGTATCTGTTATCCAGAAGGATTCTGCCCCCTTCAGGTATCTCTTTTAAATACTCTGTTACGGTTTGATATTCTCTGACCTGTATCTGATGTTCTGAAAGATACTTCTTTACCGACTCCTGAAGTGCCTTCTCCTGAATAAAGAGAATCGTTTCCTCCTTTGACAAATATGCATATGACATTGCCACCGGGTTACACTCAACATCACATCCTCTGATATTAAACAACCACATAATATCATCCAGCTTAGTCAAAAGGAAGCCATCCGCATCATCCTCTTTCATTTTTTCACGCACACGTGAAATTTTAGAATCAATACTCTCACCTGCATATTTTTCTTCCAGAACGGTCACATTGCCGGAAGGAAAGCTTGGTCTGTCCAGCCAAATCTGTTCAGCCAGATCTTTATCATATCTAACAGAAATCTTTTTTGATGCGAGCACGTTTTCAAAGCCTTTTCCTTCGCGTGCCGAAAGAACACGTCCGTCAAAACCAAGCACCTGTCCATTTTTCATATTATCTGCCAAGAACTCTTTGATGGTAGGGACACCATCGTCCAACATTCTAAACAGTTTAATTCCCGTTCCCTCCAGTTCTTTTTCAGCTTGGATAAAATATCTGCCATCAGTCCATAGTCCAGCACCTTCCTGCCATACTACCAAAGTCCCGTTCGAACCGGAAAAATTACTAAAAAATTCTCTTACCTTAAAATAATCGCTCACATACTCTGAGTTATGAAAATCTGCCGTCGGAATCATATAATAGTCAATTCCGTTTTCACGCATTTTCTCACGCAGACTCTGTAATCTTTCTTTAATCCATGCTCTTTCCATTTGCTTTGTCAAACCTTTCCTGTCTCTATATCTGTTCTTTCAATAAATCAACTGCTTTTGAAGTTCCGACTCTGTCACATCCAAGCGCCAAAAACATTTCTAAATCCTCCACACTGCTCACTCCACCCGCAGCTTTAATCTTCACATTCTTGCCGATATGCTTCTTAAAAAGTTCTATGTCTTCTCTGGTCGCACCTGCAGTCCCAAAACCGGTAGATGTTTTGATAAAGTCAGCCCCGGCATTTGTGACCGCATGACACATCGCAATCTTTTCCTCGTCTGTCAGATAGCAAGTCTCAATAATAACCTTTAAAACATGACTTCCGCATGCATGTTTCAGAGTGCGAATTTCCTCTTCCACCTTATCGTAGTCGCCATTTTTAACATCACTGATATTAATAACCATATCAATCTCTTCGCAACCATCTTCCAATGCTTTTTTTACCTCAGCAACCTTTGCCTCTGTCACACTGTAACCGAGAGGGAAGCCCACTACTGTACAGATTGTCAGCTTGTCTCCATAGGTATCATGAATCCGCTTTATATAATTAGGCGGAACACACACACTTGCTGTCTTAAACTCAACAGCCTGTTCACACAACTTCACAATATCCTGCCAGGTCGCAAAGGGCTTTAACTGTGTATGGTCCACTTTTCCAAGCATTTCTTTTGCCGTCATAAATATCCTCTCCTTCTTGCTTTCCACTATGCTTTCATTCTAATA
>JAILPF010000292.1 GCA_024699575.1 Acetatifactor sp.
ATATTCTTGACCTTGTAAATCTCAGGCTCAGTAAAAGCCGGTACTCCCATGCCGGTAGCTGTAAAAGCATAGGATTCTGCGCTTTCTTTTGCCAGGAGTGTAAACAGGCATTTTTTCTTCGATGAATCATATGCATATACCTGGCAGAATCCCTCCGCAGCATCACCCACAAGTGCTTTCATCTGCTGTTCTGTAGGCTGTTCCAGGGTAGTCTTTCCCGCCTCGTCAAAATTACCCAGATACTCCGTATATTCTAAAGTTTCCCGGTTACACCAAAGCGCGTACAGGTCTCCTGCTGCATCTCCGGTATGTACCCTCTCTTCAAATTCGCCATGAAATGCACCTGCCGAAAAAGTTCCTTTCTGACAGATGACCGCTCCGGTATTACCGTCGCAATTCCAGAGTGTAAATTCACCATCATAGTTACCGTCTTTGTATTTTGTCTGCAAAAGCTGCACCGCATTGTTCTGATACTGCAGCACCTTTACCGCATCATCTGCACCTGCAAACCAGATATTGGAGTAAGTATTTCCATTTGCATCATATCCCACTTCGATTGTTAAAATGACTCTGTCATCCTTAGTGATAAAATAGGTTCTCTTTCCCTCAAAAAGCTTGGGCATCATGGTCTGAATCCATTCCGGCGCAGTTATCAGATTGATGCTCTCATCCAGATATTCATCCAGTTCCAGATTCTGTAGCATCAAAGAGCCTTCCCGGGCAATTTCGTCCTCCTCTTCCGCCAGATTGACTGCTATCCCCTGAAGCTTTTCAAGCGCCTCCTGATCATCAAATAGTCTGTAGCTTTCCTCCAACATATCTCTCTGAAGCTTTACCTGTCCGTTTTTCCCGTACAAGTCTGCAAGTGCATGGTAATCCTCCTGCGTCATCTCTCCTTTACAGTACTTCAGTTCATATTCTCTGATTGCACTTTCCGTCGCAGACAAAAGGGGTTCCGCAACAATCTCCACAGATGTGGATTCCACTGTTTCATTTTCCGTAACATTCGTTCCTGTGGTTCCGTCTCCGCAACCGGACAACAGCAATCCTGCTGCCATGGAAACCGCACTGATTCCTAATTTTAATTGTCTTTTCATAGCTCCTCTATACCTTTCTTAGTGTGTTGCACTCACTGCATCAGCATCCGTAATCAATTTATGCAAGAACTGATCCGCCTCTGAACCGGATGCGTAGGTTCCGGCTCTCAGAACTTGATCTGCAAGGGCATAAATGCTTTTCGCCACCGCAGGTCCGTAAATTACTGTCTGACTTCCGTTTTTCTCTAAGATAATGTAACCTCGAAAAGCATATTCCACCTGATACTGGTTTGCCGGCAAACCTACCAGTACAGATGTAAAACGGTATCTTCCTGCAGCGGTCTCATAGATGGCATCTTTCTGTACACCACCCGGTTCCACACCGTACGATAGACCACTGAGTACCTTCTGTCCGCCAAGTACCATTGGATAGCTGCTTCGGTTCGCATTGTTCATTACCAGAGTTCCATATTCCCGTAAATGGAATCCATTTACTCCGTCACTTAGCAGTCTTGCCCTCAAATCTGTTGAAATACCTGTCTTAAACCTGATTCCGCTCTTTCCGGTAATTCTGATGGAAAAACCGTGGTAGGTGAGTAAATCCGTGAGCTCGGGCTGTGCCGTAGCGGTATACGCTCCGTTTGCATAATCCAGAGTCCACACATACATTCCTACCGGCACATTGTTTTCATTGTATCTGTAGACAACCGCATTCGTAATTGCAGCATTCGGCGCTGTCACAATATATCTTCCGTTTCTGGATTGTGCGGGATATGCCACGCCATCCAAATATACCGTTGCATCATATCCAACCGGTACCTGCAGCACCACGTTTGTCGAAAAAGTGGGCATGGGGCACGGAGTCTCCGGCATATTATTGAACACCGGAATTTTAAACACAAAGGTACTGTCGAGCGCTCCTGCTCTCTCATACAGATTTCGAATTGAGAGTGCTTCTGATGTAGGAGCTGAGATATTCTGCATATACTGGTGGGTAAACAAAGCATTCGTGCTTGCCGGATTGACATTGAACTTCTGCAGGTACAGGGTATCCTGACCCTTTAATATATAATTGGCACTGATTACTCTTGCGCCACCTTCGATTGCATTATACACACTGTTCCAGCCATGGTTTTTGGCGTAAGTCAGTCCGCTCACAATCACCTGTTCATTGGTGGTACCCGTCGCACCCACATTGAAGTAGTTATAGTATCCTTCAAATCCCGGATAGGTTCCCGAAATCAAAGGGGAAGTTCCGTTCCCCTGCTCTTGATAGATTCTGGCCGCCAGATGAAAGGGGCTTACTCTCTGGTCTGCACCGATTGCCTGAATAAAAGATGCATAGGTAATGTCCATGTTTGGAGCATTCTGTGCACTGGTCATAAAAGTTCCCGCAAGGAACTGATCCAACGCAGCCACTGTGTGATAGGTCTCATTATAGGTCAACTGTTCAAACTGAAAGATCGCATTTTCCTGCAGTGCATTCCGGGGATCCATGTAGAGCTTTAATATATCCTCGGACGCATAAAACCAGTTGCCGGAATCGTATGCACCTTCTTTGTCGTATGCCGGAAAGGATTTATGGACCAGACTTTTTCCACCCTGAAGCTCTGCTGTGATTGCCGTCTGCCAATCCACCCCGGTATTCATAGGAACAAATATCCAGTTGGGATGTGCTTCTTTTAACGCCCGAAGAGCGGGTTGATAGCTTGCAGGGAACTGTTCCACATCTCCATAGGATACACTGCTGGTGAAAAGACGCATAAAGCTTCGAAAAACAGGCTTTACCATGCTGTATTCCTGCTCCCACAAAAGGTATCTCTCATCCGAGCAGGCAAGATTATCTCTTGGAATGTATCCACTGTATATCTGCCCACTGTAGTCCACTGCCACATCATTCCAGATGGTTCCATCCTCTGCCCGCACTGCTCCCCTGATAAAGACAGTTGTTCCGCAGGGCATGCTAAAGATTTCCCGGCTGTCAAAGTCTGCCGCCTCACGCAAGGGTATCATATCGCTCATATAGACTGCCGCAAGGATTTCCTGCTCCTCCACAATCTCCTGAAGTGCAGTATCGGCTTCGGAATTCTCCGATGCATCCATCTGTATTTCTATGTTATTGTCCGATACTGTGCCCACATTTTGCTCGCTCGCTCTGGCATAGTCTATATCTATGCCGTTTCGTGCAAACAATGTTATCACTAATGCTATGGACACTCCTAGTTTTAGTAATTTTTTCATAATACTCACCACACCATATCTACTTTTTAATTCGCTTATGTATTTCCCTTATTTCCCTCGGTGCAATCGCAAATAACGTGTGATACACCTTGTTTTTTCCTGTCAAAACAGGGTTTATTATTCCCCTGAACCAATATTTTCTCATCCAATGGACGATAGATTTATACTCCCGGTTCTCTGAATTCATCTGGCTGATGGGAATATGAAGCAGGTATTCCAGACGTTGGAATACTCCGAACCGAAGCGCTATGGGACGAAGTTTCGGGTATTTAAGTTTGACCAGATGCCAGACCCACTCGGCATTCTCCACGCTGTCGGCGTATACTCTAGAAAAATGTTCCCTGCTTTCCTTACGGGAGTTGCTTCCGATTCGGTAGAACACATGGTAAGCCTGTCCTGTGAGGGACACAAGTCCGTCCATATCTGCAAGCAGCTCTATCATCAGGTGAAAATCTTCATTCAGTTTTCCCACAGGGAACTCTCTGTCTTGAAACAATTCTCTGTGAATCAATTTCGTGCAGAAAGAGCAATCCCCTCTGTGCATCAAAAGTTCTTTCAGGAAATCTTCTTTCCCCACAAATTCATCTTCCGCAGGCGGTTCGCAAATATTGGGCAGTTTGTTCCCCTGCTCGTCAATCTCATCCCTGCCAATCTGCGCCATCTTTGCATTGTATTTGACAATTCCCACATAGAGGCGTTCATACATATCCGGTTCCACAAAGTCATCACTGTCCACAAATCCCAAATATTCACCGTGTGCTTTGGCAATACCCAGATTTCTGGCGGAGGATGAACCACCGTTCTCTTTATGGAAAACCTTGATACGGCTGTCTTCTTTTGCAAGTTCATCGCACAGCTTATCCGTTCCGTCCGTGGACCCGCCATCCACCAGAAGAATCTCCAGATTCTCATAGGTCTGAGCGGTGATGGAATGCACACATCTGGGCAGATATTCAAATATGTTATAAACCGGTACGATAATACTAATCAGTGGCGTCATACGCTTCCATTTCTCCTTAAATACTTATGCTATAGCTATTGCCATAGCTACTTAGATGCA
>JAILPF010000371.1 GCA_024699575.1 Acetatifactor sp.
CTCTCTGCCATAAATACCATTCATCAATCCGTTTAAACGGCAAGGTAGCGTGTTTGGCAGTAAGATTATAATATTCGTCCACATGCACACCTTCTCCACAACTACAGTTAAGGTCTTCTCCCTCTACTTTCATTGCGAACTGTTTTTTACAGTAAGGGCATACAAACAGTATCTTATCAAGCCCTGTGGCATTGGGGACTTTTCCTTTGTAACGATAATGCATTTTGTTATTCCATTCGAAGTCGTTGTACCTGAATTTTTCAAGAAGTCTTTCGTATACATCCCCTTCGCTTAATGATTTCAATTCGTTTTTATCAAAAAGAATCTCGTATGTATATTCCACATGTCCATTTCTTATATGCTTATCAAATCTGGGACGCGCAAGATATGCGCCGTGACCTGTACAAAGGACGGTATCCATACCCAGCTTTTTTACGAGCTTTGCTGTCGCAGGATCCAATGGACTCGCAGCGCCGTCCATGGATTGTATCCCTTCCGGAAAGATTGCAAACGAAGCTCCTTGTTTTTGGAGCCGGAAGATACTTTTTGCAACCTTTATATCATTTACATAGAGCATTTTGGGAATCACTCTGTCTCCCAAAAACATTTTAAATCCACCGGGAATCAGCATATTGTGAAGACCCATTATGACATTCGGTCTGATAAAAGGATATCCGAGCATGACATGATAAGGGTCCGTACTCGACAAATGTTCTGAAAGCAGAAGGACACGGTGCCCTTTCATCGCTTTTTTATCAAACTTGTAAATGAATTTTGCAGGGTGGACAAGGTTATATAACCATGCAACGGCAATCGTGAGGTTTCGCGAGGAACATCTTGGAAGTGCAGGCTCATAATTGTTAAGTATCATTCCGGGGCTTTTCATGGAAATACCTTTTCCTTTCAGCATTGTTCTTCTTTTATAAAGCGCATATAAGGTTTTTGTAGAAATCGACACATCCGGGGAGGCATACCGTCTCTATGTTTTCATTGATGCCATGAATGCCGTCCATTTGTTCCGGTCCATAAATAACAGGTGCAAATCTGACCACAGTGTCGCATATGTCCTGGTAGAATCTCGCATCAGAGGCGCCAACCATAACATAAGGAATCGACACAATACCGGGAAATGTCTTATCTATGGCTCTTAAAAACAATTGATATGCCTCTGACTTTATATTTGCAGCACGAGTAAAGTCTCTGGCTTCAACGATATCCATGGAAAGCTCATACTTCGCGGCAGTTTTTCTTAAGATTTCCAGACTCTCTTCCATTCCCTGATGAGGTATAAAACGAATATTTGCACTTACCGTAGCTTTCTGAGGCATGGAATTAAAAGCTTCTGAGCCCGATTGCCTGGTGAATGCAACCGTTGTTTTGGTCATGGCACCGGCCTGAGCGGATACGGCTGAAAGAATCGACGGAAGTACCGGCTTAAAAAGCCAGAGATTGCAAAGCACAAATTTAAGCCCAAAACCCGCATACGGAGCAAGGGAGCGAAACATGAAAGAAACTTCCGGCAGCAGCTTTTTTTTGAACATTTTCCCTTTTTCCAATATTCCGACCATGGCAAAATTACCGGGTATCCCGGCCACCGGACTTTTTATGATTCCACCGCCTTCATCACATACAAGGTAGGGCTTAACACTGCGTTTTTTGAGGATTTCAACAAGACTTGGGCAGCCGTTTCCGGACCATTCCTCGGTACAGGAAGACGAAAGATAAACATCCTGTCTGGGGACATAACCTGTTTCCAGAAGTTCTTCAACAGCCTGAAAGAAACCCATAAGGCTGCATTTTGTATCGCTTGCCCCTCTTCCCCATACTTTTCCGTCCTCTATATCCCCTGAAAAAGGATCATGCAGCCAACTGCCTTCGGGTGGAACGGTGTCCTGATGGCTCATAAGTACAACAGGCTTCTCGGAAGACTTACCCTTCCATAAAAACAGGAGATTTCCTTCCGTCTCTGTCAATTCCAAACGTGAAAAAACGTGTGGAAAGAGTGAAGCAAGAACTTTATGGAAGTCACGATATTTGTCCGGCTCATAGACATCGCTATGTGACACGGTATCAAATCGAACCATTTGACTGAGCTTTTCGGAATAAAGTTTTTCCCTTTCCAAAGAAGTGGCAGGGTGATATTCCGAAACAAGGGACGGCGTAAGTAAAGTCTTTATAAGAGCGATAAGGAGCATCGTAACGAGGCTTGATGTTGCAATAGCCAGCGTGGATATTATCTCGTTTTCCAAAGTTCCGGTCTTTGTTCCTGCAATATCCCTGGCATTCATGGCACATGGAATCTTCATATTTATGAGATTACCGGTAATATAAGCAAGATAACCGCCGCCTGCACCGAGCATGGGTGTGTATACAAGAAACTCAACGACACTTGATACCGTCCAGACGAGACCTACAGACAGAAATGCCCTGGCGACCGCACCAATGTTGGGAAACGCTCCCAGATAAGCGCCTATGGCAAACGGAGCACCTACAAGCATGATAAGCGTAATGGCGGACATCGTACGTCCGATCAAATGGGTTCTTTTCTGAAAGCTTTTCCTATATTCTTCGTGATTCGTATCTCTATCCACGGCACACCTCCTAAAATATAACTGCGACAATCATTCCGACGAACATGCTGCATGCCACGGAAATGCTGTCAAGCCACATAAAATGCTTTTTCCCGACGAGAAACGTGAAGAATGCCTTGACAAGAGCGGAGACAGCGGAAACCAGGATAGGTGTAAAGTCTCCCTCGAAGGTAAACATACCGTTTCCGGAAAGAGCTATGACTCCGAGAAGTATCCCGATACTTGGGAAAATCGAAAATGTGGCACTGCTTGCAATAACCCTCGTAAGCTTCCTTTTGTCCATTCCGAGCTTTATCCCGGCACAGTAGGATCTTATCAGCAAAATAACGCACAGAACAAATACGAACAGAATAATTCCCCCACATATCAGATAGATAACAGGGCTGTTCAATGATTCAAGCATCTTTTTGCCACCTTTTGCTTATATGGTATTTCAATTACTTTTGTACGCAAACACATATTAAGTATACTAGTAATTAAATATTTTTTCAATGAATTTACCTATGTCTTTTCTTTTTTATCTGCTAAACACGAACCAGTTGAAATTGTACAGGTATCCCTCTCCTTCAAATACAAGGTACAGTGTATGAACGCCTGTCACAGGTGCGGTAAGGTTGCAGGAGAAGTCCTGCCAGTTTCCCCAGCCGCCTGTAGGGGTAACCGCACAAGTGCCGACCAGATTGTTATCCGCTATCTCATCCACATAAATCTTAATGTTTCCGCCGCTTGCATCGGAAGAAGCCCTGAACAGAGCCCAAACCGGTGTCTGCTCACCAAAATCTACGTAATTGTACTTCGCATATCCATAGGTATTGATTCCGGCAAGGTGTGTTCCACCGCCCTCATCCTGGCAGCCTTCCAGTCCGACTCCCCCGCTTTCCGCAAAGCTTTCTGCTTCCACACGCTCATAGGGGTTCACCGTCACTATCTGTGGTGTGGACACGAATTGGAACCAGTTAATATTATACAAGTCGTTATTGCCGATCTTCTTGAATACCAGATAAATTGTATGCTGTCCTGTTATTCCCTCTGCAGACAGATTGCAGCTATAGGTTGCCCAGCTGTTCCAGTCATTATTTTGAGGAATGTCACAACTGCCAATCAGGTTCTCAGCTGAATCCTTGGAATCCACATACAGTTCGATTCTTCCGCCGTCCCATGCAGATGCTCTAAACAGAGCTTCTGTAGGCGCTGTCTGGCCAAAATCAACCGCATAAGTCACAAACTCACCGTCGTTTAATCCACCCAGCTGCTCATTTCCGTCCACATCGCTTGTGTTCTCTTTGAAGTATCCAACGCCGTCCACAAAGTTTTCTGCTTCAATCCGCTCATAGGCATTTACATATGCAGGAGCATCCGGCTCTGTCGTTTCTGCCGACAGTTCAAACCAATCGATATTAAACAGGTAGCCGTTACCTCTAAACACCAGATAGATTGTGTGAATTCCTGTCAGCTCTCCACTTAATGCACATGTAAATTCACTGTAATTACTCCAGTCTCCTGTGTAGGTAATATCGCAGCTTCCAAGAAGAATACTTCCGTCTCCCTCCAAAGCGTCTGCGCGGACTTCTATCACACCGCCACTCATAGGGGTTGCAGCTCTTACGGTAAACTGTCTCGGAGCAACGTCACCAAAGTCAAGGTTCTTATATGCGGCATAACCATAGGTGTTGATACCGTTCAACTCATGATCGTTGGAACCGCAGTTTCCACCTTTTTCATCATAATTTTCCGCTTCCATTCTTGTATAAGCAGGTACACCCTTCGGGGAAACCTTTGCTGTAATATTGCTGTTGCAGGTTCCTGCATAATCACCGTATCCTGTCACCAGAAGCTGAATGCTCTTCTTCACATCATCCGGAACCACTTTATAGGTTGCCTCGCAGGACTTGAGCACGCCTCCGATATACCATTCGAAGTTTACGGTTGCATCCGCAGGGGCTACTGTTGCTGTGAGTTCATCCCCTACCGTAATGGAACCATCTGAAATTGTTACACTCTCAATTGCTGTCTTATCCTGTTCAATAAACTCAAACCAATCCAGATTGTAAAGGGCGCCGCCTCCCACAAACACAAGATACAAATCATGTGTACCTGTAATCGTCTGAGATACCTGACTATTGAACGTACGATACTTCATCCAGTCACCTGTGGACTGAATATCGCAGCTGCAAAGCACAGGGCCATCCACAGCTCCGTCCCGCACTTCAATCACTCCGCCATCCCATGCGGATGCACGAACTGTCAAGGCTTTCGGGCTGACTGTTCCGAAATCCACACCGCGATATACCGTGTAGTAACCATTGGAAATTCCTGCAAGGGAGGTTCCTCCGATATCGTTACCCTCGGTACCCACACCGTTATGTCTGTCGCTGAAGCTTTCCAGCTCTATTCTGTTATATGCAGACTTTACTCCGTCTCCACTGTAATCCGGTACTTCCAAAGCCTCTGAAGTAAAGGAGAAGCTATCCAGCTCAAACAGGAAGTTTCCGTTACCTCTAAATACCAGGCAGATGTCTTTGATACCTGCTGTCGGCTGAATCTCGCACAGGAATTCCTTTACTACTGCAAAACTTCCCGTATTTGCAATGGTCGCTGTGCCAATGAGTTCACCGGAGGGATTATCCAGTCGGATTTCCACGCTTCCCCCAGTCAATGCAGCAGATGCATTCAATTTGGCTCTGATTGCCGGAGTACTTCCAAAGTCAACATTCTTGTAAATGGTGTAGTAACCATCTTTGATTTTAGCAATTCTCTTCTTATCGGCACTGCGCGTGATACCCCGGCAGCTTACGAAACTTTCTGCCTGAATAGTGTTCTGTCCGTTTCGAATCAGTTCTCTTGAGCCTGCCACATTTTGCAGCATTGCAACCGCAGTGGATGCACCGAAGGAATAATAATTCTTTTCTTCTGTTTTATCGCCCCATCTGGTCCAGATGATATTATCCGAATTGCGGTTGCTCCAGGCAACTGCCGCATTCAGTTTCATCCATTCCAGTATCATCGGCTGATTGTTATCCACAGCATAAAGGTAGAACCATCTTGGCAGAATTCCCTTAAATCCTTGGGAATCCTCAGCATCAGAAGATCCGCCCTCATCGTTCATGACACTGCCGTGATACTTGGTAACAATTGTATAATCACAGGTTTTTGCAGCATATCCGACATATTTTGCCGCTTCTGCTGCGTTACGGCTCTTATAATATTCGCCGAGGAGTGTTGCTGCTCCTACGAATGTACCCTGATTATAGGTAAAATCCCAATCCGTGCGGACACCCGCTCTGGTCATGTTGTCATACACACATCCGGTCTCTGCGTTGTATAACTTTGATACCACCCAGTCCAGCATGCCCTTTGCCTTCTGATAATAGGCGTCATCGCCGGTCGCCTCTCCCAACAGGCAGGCTGCGATGGCTGCAGGACAGTTTACGCATGCATTCTTGGACTGATTTTCGGTCTTCCACCAAAGGCCACCGCCAAGATCCTCGCTCCAAGCCCTGTCATATACTATATTAAAGTTATTGATTGCTGTATCCAGATAAGTCTGATTGCCTGTCGCCTCATATGCTCTTGCGCAGGCGATTGTCATCCAGATTACATCGTCGTTAAACTCATTAAATGCCCAGTTTGTTCCAAAAGATGCTGTAAATCCACGATAGATTTCATCAATCATGTTCTTATAGCGTTCTTCGCCGGTATGCTCATATGCATCGATTACCACTTCATACATCTCTGCAAAATCCCAGAAATATCCGGCTGTAATCTTGCCCACACCATCTTTTACCGTATAGTACTTGTTGATAAATCCTGTAAAGGCATCATATGCCATCTGATCAAAATCTGTATCAGTATACGGATTTAATGCAACTGTCTTAGATACACTTTCCGCCTCACCGGAATACATAGCATATCCGTAAGCCTTTACTTTTATTTCTTTGTTCAAATCCAAAAGTGTAGGCATGTAAGTGCTCTTATTTCCCACTTTTACGCCATCTACATACCATTCATAAATTACGGATGCATTCTCCGGTGTTACAGTCGCCTGAAGCGGTGCTCCGGTTAATGCTTCTCCAATGGAAACCTGTGCAACGGTTTCCTCGCCGGCTCTGTATAATTCAAACCAGTTTAAGTTATACAGCCAGCCGTTCCCTCTAAACACAATGTAAACATCATGTGTGCCTGTCAAATTTCCGCCAAGGACACAGCCGAAGGATTCATAGTTACTCCAGTCCCCTGTGGATGTCACTTCACAGGTTCCCAGAAGAAGACTGCCTTCCCCTTCCAGTGCATCAGCACGAAACTCTACTGTTCCGCCCTGTCCCCACGCTCCGGCTCTGACTATCGCAGACACAAAACCGGTTCTTCCGAAATCAACATTCGCATACTTTGCATATCCATAGGAATTGATTCCGCCAAACTCCTGTCCATCATCCTCGGAACAGTTCTGTACGGCTGCTCCGCTTATCTCTGCGGCACTCTCCACCTCAATACGAACCACTCTGGGCTCTGCCGGTAAGTTCACATTCTCTCCGTCCGCCGGTTTTTCCGGTTCTACAGGAGCATCCGGCTGTTCCGGATTCTCTGGTACATCAGGATTCTCCGGTTGGTCCGGGTTATCCGGTGTATCCGGCACATCAGGGTTAGTCGGTGTGTCCGGATTATCCGGGATTTCCTCGTTACCCTCTGTGGGATTATGTCCCCCGTTACCGGGCTGTGGCACAGCACAGCCCGTCATCACCATAGATGAAATACATAGAATTGCAACCCATTTTAATAATACCTTTCTCATTTTGGTCCCCTATCCAACGATACCGCTTCGTTCAATACCTTCAGTTACCTGCTTCTGTACAATGATATACACAATGATGAGAGGTAAAATTACCATCAGACTGTACGTTCCCCCGAGCGCAACAGTGAGTGGCTGACCTGCTTTTAAGGATAATGTATGCCCTTCTACAAACATTCCCTCGAATCCCTTCCCCAAGAGATTGGACAATGTCTTAATCTTACTAAAGAACATGGTGGAGTAGAACGTATCCGTCCACTGCCATGCAAAGGCAAACATAAATACTGTGACAAGCATGGATTTCGCATTCGGCAGAATGATTCTAAAGAAAGTACGGAACACTCCTGAACCATCCACATATGCGGCTTCCTCAAGTTCCACAGGGAACCCTCGGAAATATTGTCTCATCATATAGATGTACAAGCCGTTTTTAAAACCAAATCCCGTAATCGAGAGAATGAGCAGTGGCCAGAAAGAATCCATCAGGTTTAACGGCGCACCGGTCAAGCTCTGAATAATGCCAAAAACATCGAAGTATCTGAAATGCAGATACATGGATGTCTGATATGTCATCGGCGGTGTGATGATGGAAAAGAATACAACCGCCATGACAATTCCTTTTCCCTTGAAATTAAATCTTGCAAGTCCATAACCGATAAAGGTACAGGTCATCATCTGGACAGCTCCGGCAAACAGGGAAATTAAAATCGTATTGCGAAGTCCCGTCCAATAATCCAAAAAGGATGCAGCCTGTTTATAATTCCATAAGGTAAAGTTTCTGGGAATATAAACAACCAGTTTATCAATCAGGTCATTCTCCGTCATAAAGCTCATGGAAATCTTTAAGAGCAACGGCGAGAGAATGTAGTAACACAGCCCTACCAAAATAATGTAACGAAAAGAGGCAGAGGCAATTCTTCTTGCGTGTTTTGCCGCATGTGTGTTGAAATATTTTTTCACTCTGTTTTCCCCCTTACTCTCTGTTTTGATAGAATACAAACCGACTGGCAACTCCCAGAATCGTCGTTACCAAAAAGGCTATAATCAAAAAGTATACCCAGGCTCCGGCAGCCGCATTTCCATAATCCGCACCCAGAAGCTGTTCTTGTATGATTCGCATGACATTATTGTCATATTTGGTGAAGGAATCCACAATCGTGTAGATTATGTTTACCAGAATCATCGGGCTTATCATAGGAAGCGTAATCTTCCAGAAGCTCTCCCACTTGGAGCACCCTTCCATTGCTGCCGCCTCATAAAGAGAAGGTGAAATGCTCTGCAGCCCGGAGAGGAAAATCAAAATCTGTACACCGGCGTTATTGCTAATACTATAGACGTTCTCCGCTGCTTCCTTTATTAAGTTCAGAATCCTGGGGGAGAAATAAAATACCTGTTCTA
>JAILPF010000388.1 GCA_024699575.1 Acetatifactor sp.
ATGTATTGCAAGCTCAGAGCCCGGAAAAAAAGGCGTGCTTGTAGGAAACAGACTCTGTCACGCCATGAATGATATGGTGGACCTTATGGCCAAGGCGGAACTGAAGCACAAAAATGACGGTAAACGCAGTGCAAGATTCAACAAACCGCTTGTGCATCTTCTCCCTTGCCGAAAGGCTGACGGGAGTCTGGAATACAGAGCATTTGCCGATAATAAGAGCGACATAATGGAAATATATGACATAAATAATAATTCAGAAAAGCGCAGAAAAATAACGAGAGATTTCTGCGACAGACTGATGCCGGTGATTGATAAAGCACGTGCATAGAAAAGGCTGATTTTTCAGCAGGAAAAGGATACCGAATAGGTATCCTTTTCTTGTACGAAAACGAAATAAGGTGTATAATATGATGTAACTATTAACTTATCATGATAAAGGAGGAATACAATGAAAAAGTTAACAGCAGTATTATTGACAATTAGTATGATCGCAACACTTGTTGGATGTGGAAGCGCCGACTCCGGTAGCAGTGCAGCAGGCAGTGATATGAAAGTTGCAATGATTACAGACTACGGTGATATCACCGATCAGTCTTTCAACCAGGCGACCTACGAGGCAGCAAAAGCATGGTGCACGGAGGCAGGAGTGGATTACACATACTATAAGCCGGAAGGTGATTCTACAGCTGACCGTGTGGCAATGGTGGACAAGGCAGCAGCAGATGGCTACAACGTTATGCTGATGCCCGGATATGCATTTGCAGGTGCGATTGTTGAGACAGCAGAGACCTATCCGGATGTGAAATTTGTGGCGCTCGACGTTGCGGCCGGCGATATTTTGAGCGAGGCACTCGGCGATCAGTACGACTGGAATCCGGACAACTGGGATGTGAAAGAGCATTATCATTCCGATAATGTATACTGCGCAGTATATCAGGAAGAGCTGGCAGGATACATGGTAGGTGTTGCAGCCGTAAAGCTTGGCTATACTAAGATTGGTTTCCTGGGTGGTATGGCAGTTCCTGCAGTTATCCGCTACGGATACGGTTTTGTACAGGGCGCAAATGATGCAGCTGCAGAGCTTGGAATTACAGTGGATGTGAAGTATGCTTACGGTAATCAGTTCTACGGAGATGCCGATATCACAGCAGCAATGGATACCTGGTACGCAAACGGTACCGAAGTTGTATTTGCATGTGGCGGCGGTATTTATACATCTGCAGCAGAGGCAGCAGCTAAGGTGGGCGGAAAGGTAATCGGTGTTGACGTAGACCAGTCCCATATCATTGATGGAAAGTACGGTGAGGGAATGACCGTTACCTCCGCTATGAAAGGTCTTGGAGCTACCGTAGACACTTTGCTTAATGCAATCAAGGATGGAAAATGGGATGACTACAAAGGACAGATTCAGACGCTTGGTCTGGTATCCGGAGATGATCCTCTTGTGAACTATGTTCAGATACCGATGGATTGCACTCAGTGGAGTGATGGATTTACTCAGGATGATTATAAGAAGCTGGTTGCTGATATGTTCAGCGGTGCGGTAAAAGTATCAAATGATATTTCTGCAGCAGAACCTTCAGGCTCTAACGTAACAGTTGATTTCCAGGGTAACTTGAAATAATAGACAGACTTAGTATTCGATGAATATGGAGGATTAGACGTGGAACAATCATACGCGATTGAGATGCTGGGCATTACAAAACGTTTCCCGGGCATTATTGCCAATGATAATATCACCCTGCAGGTAAAGCGGGGTGAAATCCACGCCCTGCTTGGGGAAAACGGAGCCGGAAAGTCCACGCTGATGAGCGTGCTTTTCGGCTTGTACCAGGCGGAAGAAGGTGTTATCAAAAAAGATGGCAAAGAAGTGAAAATTACCAATCCCAATGTGGCAAACGATTTGGGAATCGGTATGGTACACCAGCATTTTAAACTGGTGCAATGCTTTACAGTGCTTGACAATATTATTCTGGGCGTAGAGACTACGAAAAATGGTTTCCTACAGAAAAAAGAAGCCAGAAGGAAGATTTTGGAGCTTTCGGATAAATATGGTTTAAAGGTTGATCCGGATGCGAAGATAGAAGATATTACCGTCGGTATGCAGCAGAGAACTGAGATTTTGAAGATGCTTTACCGCGAAAATGAAGTGCTCATTTTTGATGAGCCTACCGCAGTACTGACCCCTCAGGAGATTAAAGAGCTGATGCAGATTATGAAAAATCTTGCAAAAGAGGGAAAGTCTATTTTGTTTATCTCCCATAAGTTAAATGAGATTATGGAAGTGGCAGATCGTTGTTCGGTATTAAGAAGAGGAAAATACATCGGTACAGTAAATATTGCCGATACAAATAAAGAAGAGCTGAGTCGTATGATGGTTGGAAGAGATGTTCAGCTCGAAATTGACAAGAAGGAAGCCAAACCCGGTGAGGTGATTCTGGATGTGCAACATATGACAGTTGCATCCAAAGTCCATCACAACAATGCCGTGAAGGATGTTTCTTTCCGGGTTCGTGCAGGGGAGATTGTCTGCATTGCAGGGATTGATGGCAACGGACAGACAGAACTGGTATATGGACTGACCGGTCTGGAACCGGTCGCCGGAGGAAATGTTACTCTGTGCGGAAAAGATATTACCCATGCATCCATCAGAAAAACCTCGCAGGAGATGAGCCATATCCCGGAGGACAGACAAAAGCATGGACTGGTTCTGGACTATTCTCTGGAGAACAACATGGTTCTTCAGCGGTATTACACACCTGAGTTCGTGAATAAATTCGGTTTCCTGAAAAAGAAGAATATCCGTGAATACGCGGAACGATTGATAGAACAATTTGATGTGCGTTCCGGACAGGGACCGGTGACTATCACGAGAAGCATGTCCGGCGGTAATCAACAAAAAGCAATCATCGCCAGAGAACTGGACAAGAAGCCCAAACTGTTGGTGGCAGTACAGCCCACCAGAGGATTGGATGTGGGTGCTATCGAACATATTCACAGACAGCTGGTGGAGCAGAGAGATCAGGGAAGAGCGGTCCTTCTGGTATCCTTGGAACTGGAGGAAGTACTGAATGTCTCGGACAGAATCCTTGTGATGTATGAGGGTGAGATTGTCGGGGAGCTGGATCCTAAGAAGACAACTGTGGAAGAACTTGGACTTTATATGGCGGGAGCCAAGAGAGAAAGGGTGGAGGCATGAAGAAGAGGTTAACAATTCTAAAACATGAAGGTGTGCAATCCACCCTGGCAGCGCTTTTCTGCATTCTGGTGGGATTGTTCATCGGATTTTTGGTGCTTTTGGCAATTAATCCGTCCGGTGCTGTGGAGGCTATCCTGACGATTATCAAGAACTTTTTTAACTATCCCAGCGCGGCAGCAGCGAAAAAATATCTTGGAAATACACTGGTGAAGACGGCGCCGCTTTTGATGTGTGCGCTATCCATTAATTTCTGTTATAAAGTGGGCCTTTTCAATATTGGAACGGCAGGACAGTATGTGGTGGGAGCGGGAGCAAGCCTGTATGCCGCATTGGCATTGAAACTGTCATGGCCGGTTTGCGTTCTCTTTGCCATTGTTGCAGGAGGCGTCTGGGGAGCAATCGTGGGATTCCTCAAAGCGTATGCAAATGTAAATGAGGTCATCTCCGGCATTATGCTGAACTGGATTGGACTTTACCTTGTGAATATGCTGCTTTCGGGAGTAAAGGAGCAGTCTAGTCCTTACACTACAGCAATTTCTTCAGTAAACGGTTCGGCGCTGTTGCCATCCCTTGGGTTGGACAAGCTTTTTTCGAATAACAAATATGTGACTGTAGCGATTCCTTTATCGGTTATCATAGCCATTTTAGTATGGGTTGTGATGAACATGACAAAGTTTGGCTATGAGTTGAAGGCTACCGGCTTTAATAAGGCTGCGGCAAAATATGCCGGCATGAATGAAAAGAGAAATACGGTGCTGACGCTGATGATTGGCGGTGCTTTTGCAGGACTGGGAGCAGCTTTCCTCTATTTGACCGGATATGAGCAGTGGGCGACTACGCAATCTTCTGTTCCGGCAATGGGATTTAACGGAATTGCAGCAACGTTCTTGGGAGGACTGAATCCAATCGGAACCATTTTCTCTTCCTACTTTATCCAGCATATTACCAGCGGAGGTTCTTATTTGGACAAGGGAGTGTATCCTTCTCAGATTTCCGACCTGATTTCAGCAATTATTATCTACCTGTGCGGTTTCGTATTGTTCTTTAAATACGTACTAAATCGTAGTCTGGCTGTGAAGAAGGGAGGAGTAAAGAAATGACTTTGCTTATTCAGTATACTTTAATCTTCGCTTCTGTTTTGATATTGGTAGCATTAGGCGGATGCTTTGCGGAGCATTCCGGTGTGATTAATCTGGGTCTGGAAGGTGTTATGGTAATGGGCGCACTGGGAGGTGCACTTACCATGAAGGCAATGGCCGGTGCACCTGCCGCTTTGATCGTGCTGGTTGTCCTGCTTACGGCTGCACTTTCGGGATTGATTTACACCATTTTGCTGGGAGTTGCATGCATTAACTTTAAAGCAGATCAAACTCTGGTTGGAACTGCGATGAACATTCTTTCCACTGCGGCGGCTACTGTTATTGTTAAGGCTGTCAATATGGCTGAGAATCCGGATAATGTGTCTTCTACAGTTCAGTATATGGAGTCAAAAAGAGCGTTTATCGTGCGCATGGGACGCTTTGAGTTCAACTGGTTTATGCTGGTTGCATTTGTGGCACTGGTGATTTCGTTTATTCTTTTATACAAGACAAGATTCGGGCTTCGACTTATGGCTTGTGGAGAGAATCCTCAAGCGGCGGACAGTGTTGGAATCAATGTATATGTGATGAGATGGTCCGGTGTTTTGATTTCCGGATTCTTAGGTGGTATCGGTGGTATCGTTTATATCACTGCCGGAGTCAGCGAGTGGAAGTTTGAGACCGGCGTTGCAGGCTTTGGCTTTCTGGCACTTGCAGTTATGATTTTCGGACAGTGGAAACCGATTAACATTGGATTGGCAGCGCTCTTATTTGGACTGTTCAGAGCACTATCAAATGTATATTCCGGATTTGACTGGCTTGCAGCATTAAATATTCCCGGAACAATCTACAATATGATGCCATACCTGATTTCCCTTCTGGTTCTGGCATTTACTTCAAGGAACTCCAGAGCGCCGAAGGCGGAAGGTATTCCATACGATAAGGGAAGCAGATAAAAGAAAGGATAAAAACTCCTTTGGAATGTATTGATTGATACATTCTAAAGGAGTTTTTTAGCATTTGGTCAAACCAATGAAATAAAGAATTTATTGTTTACAAAATCATAAAATATATCTTTATATATGATAGATAATCGATTATCAATTATTTTATGTATAACAAAAAATGTAATAATAAGGAGAAATAATATGGCTATAGTAAAAGTAAATCGAAGTGGAAAAAATCACAAAATTTGTTTGACCAACACAATGAACCCAAATGAACAGATTGGTACTCTCTATAACAATGAAGTTTTTACATGGATTGAGCCATGGAACGGAAATGGTTGGGGATATGCTGTACAGGCTATTGCCTTTAGAGGAAGTGATGGAACCGTGAAAAAAGGTTGGATTTCCGGTGAAGAAACTGATAAAGTTTTTGAAAATAATATTTGTTCACTTGCAAAATTTACAAAAGTGATAAAGGGAAAAACATATTATGGTTTTAAGATGAGACGTGATGAAGAACTATATGACAGAAACGGAAAAAGTATATCAAAAATTGCGTTCAAGGATTTGCACGTTTTATGTGAAAGCTCTACTGCTGGATCAACCCACAATGAATGGCTATCAGTAGTTTACTTGGAAAGTGGAAAAGGTACTGATATATATAATGAAATTATCTCGGGCTCTAATGCATTTATCGACATAGGATACGATAAAGGGTCTATGTTTAACTCTAATGCATCCTTAATTGGTTCGCTGTAAAATCCTAGTAGATAATGGCATAATTTTATTCTTTTATCATAACTTCCCTTCTCTCTTGTGCGTCACCTGAGGGAAGGGAAATATATTTATTTATTGGATTCAATCACCTTTGACAAAAATTCCTCATTGGATTCAAAAACAAAGGCGTAGTATGTTCTGTCTATTGGTTCAGAAGTTCGGTATATCTGGCTATTGTTCTCTGCATTTTTGTACTGAACTAGTTCGCAATTTAATGAAGCTTTTACTTCCTCCAATGTCATTCCAATGGAAAACTTCCCATTCCGGTTTTGCCCTATTTGTATATCAATCTGGTATAAACATTTATTATCGTCAAAATATAATAAATAACTATTATCGTCAATGGTTATTAACTTTTCCACTAATTCATCATCGGTGCCTTCTACAGGAAGCAAGGTCTTGTAATATTCCATTTTATTCCGAGACAATATTTCTTCCACTTCTGCCATTGAACTGCCCCACTGCAATTCATTTAACATAGAAACGGCAGCCTCTTTGGAATAATCTTCAGCATTAATCGGAACGAAACTATCTGCATATATCTCAATACTGGGCTGAGCCAATTCTTCGGATGTTTCAATTGATTTTTCTTTTTCACCTAAATTCATTCCTGCTGCTAATATCGTACCATCGTTTAATTTTGCAAAAATATTAAAATCATATTTCCGATCCTCCAACGCTTCAACCCAAACCATTGATACATCGTCTAATACCTTGGTAGGAATACGTACGTAATCATCTTCTCCTGTTTCAACACCGCATCCACCTAGAATATTTAATCCCCAGGTATACAATTCTCCGGTTGCTGTAATTGCTGCACCATGCTGATCACCTGTTACGGCATATGCACAATTATCAAGAATTTTTTTGGGAGAATTATATA
>JAILPF010000403.1 GCA_024699575.1 Acetatifactor sp.
AAAGGCAGATTATCAGGACGAATTTTTCCTGGGCTCTTATCTGAATTATAAGACCCAGAAGCAATGTCTGGTATATGCCAACAGCATTCAGGAAATATCAGGGTATGAAGCCTTTAATGTCATTATCAGTATTCCGGTTTCTGATCTTGAGAGCCTCACCAGCCTTTTGGGTGATGGCTCCAAACTCATGCTGCGTATCAATGATGCGGATATCTTGACCCTGTCCAATCGCGGAATGGAGCCGGATGAAGCTGTTTCTTGGGAACGGAACAACAAGGAATACATAAATGTCTACAGAACATCCGGAATCCCGGGGATAGAATATTGCCTTTTGATTCCCCAGAAGGAGTTCTGGAAGGAATCTCGGTTTGTGAGAAATATGCTTTGGGTGTGCGTGAGCGTCACTCTGTTATTTGGCATTGTTGGCGTTTCTGTGGCACTGAATCGAAACTTTAAGCCAATCGCCAAGCTTGTGATCAAGGTCACCGGGGAGAAGGTGGGGCAGAAAAATGAATATGATCTGATCGAAAATGCCTATACCAGGCTCAATGATGAAAAAAATAAACTGTATCAGCATGTGGTTTCCCAGAAGGAGGCGATGGAGCGGCACAGCCTGCTTTCCATGATGAAGGGGCGACATTCTGAGACTATTGAGAACAGTATCTCCATCCGGAGGGGACAAAAAATTGCCCTTGCCGCCTTTTTGGTACCGTTTCTGAACAAACAGCAGTATAAGCAGGACGAACTGATGCTGTTTGCGGTGGACAATATTTTTTCAGAGCTGGTGCAGGAAGCGGAATATTACAGGATTGAGGACGGACAGATGCTGTTTTATCTGTTTGTGCTGGACAAGGAGGGGGAAGACTGGAGAGAGAGATGCCTGCAAAGGGCAGAGCAGTTGAGCACCATAATGAAGGAACAGTTCGAGATTTCGGTACTGGGTGCAGTCAGCAATATTGCGGACGATTATCATGACGTACACCTGATGTACCAAAATATCATTGAATTGTTTGAGACAAAGAAGTTCGCGACCGGCCCTTACGTGATCGATGCCGCGATTCGAGTGGGGGAAGCCTCAGCGGAAAACGCGATTGTTCAGAACATCAAAGATTATATCCGGGAGCATGATGCGGATGAGAATCTGAACATCAGCACCATTGCAGACGGAATCGGTAAAAATCCCAAATATATTGCCCGGGTGTTTAAGGCTGAAACCAAAGAGGGGCTTTTGGATTACATCAACCGCATCCGTGTGGAGAAAGCATTGTCGCTGATGCAAAGTAGACAGTACACCGTGGAACAGGTCGGTGAGATGCTGGGTTATTCTAACAGTAAAACCTTCCGAAGAGTGTTTTCTAAGGTGACAGGTATGACACCGGGGACCTACATGGAACAGATCATAGTGGATACCACTTGCGTAGATGCCTAAAATGATTCTTGCCTATCCTTTGGACCCTTTGTGCGGGACTTTGTCGACAGTCTGATGTGGGCAGTTACGATGTAACTGCCCACGTTTTTATTTTGTGGTTGGGGTATATTTCTCTTCGCAATATTTGCAACGATAGATTTCGCGTTCCTCATCTGCGAGAATGAATACATGTGGCAATTCCTGCTCGATGGAGGTGATACATCTGGGGTTGCGACATTTGATAACATTTTTAATCTGTTTGGGAAGTGTCAGCTCTCGTTTTGCAACGATTTCACCGCTTTTAATCACGTTTACGGTAATGTTGTGGTCGATGAATGCCAATACATCAAGATCCAGGAGATCTAAGTCACATTCTACCTTTAAAATATCTTTTTTCCCCATTTTTTCACTGCGGGCATTTTTGATAATCGCTACGGTGCAATCCAGCTTGTCCAACTGAAGATGATCGTAGATATCCAGACTTTTGCCGGCTTTGATATGATCAAGAACAAAGCCTTCTTCGATTTTTCCTACATTAAGCATAAAAGTAAGCTCCTTTCGTTCAGTTAAACTTCAATGTTCAGAAGAGTCAGTATCAATGCCATGCGGACGTATACACCGTACTGTGCCTGCTTAAAATATGCAGCTCTTGGGTCATTGTCCACCTCTACAGAGATTTCGTTTACCCTGGGGAGAGGATGTAGGATAATCATATCCTGTTTTGCCAATTCCAGCTTTTCGGTGTTCAGAACGTAGAAATCTTTCAAACGTACATAATCTTCCTCGTTAAAGAAACGTTCCTTCTGAACTCTGGTCATATATAAGAGATCCAATTCAGGCATTACGTTCTCGAGACGAATAACTTCTTCGTAAGGAATATTTTTCTCTTTTAACATATCTGTGATGTAATCCGGTACACGCAGTTCCTCGGGAGAGATAAAGAGGAAGCGGATTCCGGGATAGCGAATCAGCGCATGAATCAGAGAATGTACAGTACGACCGAATTTAAGGTCGCCACATAAACCGACAGTAAAATTACCCAGTCTCCCCTGAAGGCTGCGGATAGTCATTAAATCGGTCAGGGTCTGGGTGGGATGCTGATGACCTCCGTCCCCTGCATTAATAACAGGAATTAAGGATTTCTCAGCTGCAACCATTGGTGCGCCCTCCTTGGGATGGCGCATAGCGCAGATGTCCGCATAGCAGGAAATGATTCGTATCGTGTCGGATACGCTTTCGCCCTTTGCCGCAGAGGATGATGCGGCATCTGAAAAGCCGATGACGCGACCGCCAAGCTTTGTCATAGCGGATTCGAAACTCAAACGAGTGCGAGTGCTGGGTTCATAGAAGCAGGTTGCAAGAATTTTGCCGTCACATGCGTGGGCATATTTTGATGGATTCTGCTCAATAGATGCTGCCAGATTAAACAGTTTGTCCAGCTCTTCGGTTGTGAAGTCCAGAGGACTCATTAAATGTCTCATGATTTCCCTCATTTCTGCACTGCTCATTATTTTGAAAGCTGCCGCAGTACTGACAGCATAGAAAAGTCGAAGAGAAAACCTCTTCGACTTTGGGTTTACTTGAAGGATAATAAATCTTCAACAGTCTTTCTTTTGGGAGCAACGGGAGATTCCGCAGGATAACCGATTGGAATCAATGCCACCAGGTCTTGATTTTCAGGAATCTCTAATAAATCAGAAGCTTCCTTCTGATCGAATAATCCCATAACGACAGACCCGATTCCCTGCTCATATGC
Source organism: Acetatifactor sp. (assembly GCA_024699575.1). Taxonomy (GTDB): domain Bacteria; phylum Bacillota; class Clostridia; order Lachnospirales; family Lachnospiraceae; genus Acetatifactor. The sequence goes on from JAILPF010000403.1 coordinate 3,165, forward strand.
TGCAAGGCAAAATGCTTCAGCTGCTACACCGGCATCGAACATCTGCCATGTATCTCCCCTGAATGTGGAATAAGAACCATCTCGCTCAAAGCCACATCTTCCTTTCACGACGGTAAGAGCAATTACCATAGGAGCATGCTCCATAATGATGCCGTTTCCCGGAAAAATAGTAGTAAGCTTTGCGAGTTTATTTTTCATCTCGCCTTCCACTGCAATATAGCGGGCAATCTGTGTATTCTTCCAGCTGGGAGCAAAGGATGCGGTCTCAATAATCTGAGCCAGCAACTCGTGAGGTACGGGTTTATCTTCAAATTTACGAATGCTTCGACGGCCTTTAATACATTCTTTTGCTGTCATAGTTAACCTCCTCCTGAAGAAATTGCATTTTCATTATGATACCACGTCTGATTATCAGTTGCAATTTTTTTCTCTTGTTTTAGAAAAGTTTTTAAGTAATTGATTAATGTGTTGCAAGATAGTATAATTTAGCTAAAACAGTTAGTGAAGAGTAGAGGAAAAGGGAAAATGCAGTTTGTCGAGAGAAAGAGATGGTTGTTTTTAGGGTTGCCTTTTACTTTTACCAAGTATACAATCAGAGAAGATATGATTACAGTGGACAGCGGACTATTAAAAACAATTGAGAACGACTGTTATATGTATAAAGTGCAGGATGTGGAGCATACAGCTACTCTTGCCGAAAAGCTTTGCGGCCTGGGGACGATTACCTGCTATACCGGAGATACGACACATCCCAAGCTTATTCTGGAGCATATTAAGAACTCCAAAGCGATAAAGGATTTTATTCTGAAACAGTCTGAAGAGGCGAGAATGAAACGCCGGACGGTCAATATGCTGGATATCGGTTCGGGTGATATGAATGATATTGATGACGCCTTATAAAACAATATGAGCAACGAGGTGTGATGGTGAAGCGGGACCTGTATGGGTCCCATTTTTCACGGAAAGGAGGAAACCATGGAACTGGATATGACAAAAGGGAATCCCTTGTCTTTGATTACTAAATTTATGATCCCGATTATTATAGGTAATATCTTTCAACAGCTCTACAGTATGGTAGATACGATTATAGTAGGGCGTTTTGTGGGAGTGGAAGCATTGGCTGCTGTCGGAGCAACAGGTTCCGTTATCTTTTTGATATTTGGCTTTACGCAGGGGCTTACAACCGGATTTACGGTGCTTACCGCACAACGGTTTGGAGCCGGAGACCGGGAGGGTATGAAAAAAAGTATCGGTAATGCGGTGATTCTTTCTGTGCTTGTGACAGTGATTGTCACTGCACTCAGTATTCTGGGAATGGATAAGCTCTTGGGCTGGATGCATACTCCGGATGATATCTATGATATGGCAAAAACCTATATCGTGATTATCTGCTCCGGTATATGCTGGACTGTTTTATATAATCTGCAGACAAGTATTATGAGAGCAATCGGGAACAGTGTGGTGCCACTTGTGCTGTTGATTATATCTTCGGCAGCTAACATCATTTTGGACTATGTTCTGATTGTGCCTTTTAAAATGGGGGTGGCAGGTGCAGCTTATGCTACGATAGCGTCTCAGGGACTATCGGGTGTTTTATGTCTGATTTATATTATCAAAAAAGTTCCGGCACTTCACATTTCCAAGAGACATTTGATGCTGGATGAACAATATGTGAGAAATCAATTGGGAGTTGGAATACCGATGGCACTTCAGTTTTCCATCACAGCCATCGGTACGATGCTGGTGCAGGCTGCATTAAATTTGCTTGGCTCTACGGTGGTGGCTTCCTACTCTGTGTCCGTGAAAGTGGAACAGCTTGTGACACAGCCTTTTGGCGCGATGGGAGTCACAATGGCTACATACAGTGCACAGAACCGTGGTGTCAATGATTTGGAGCGAATCAAAAAAGGCGTCAGAGCCGCAAATGTGATGTCCGCAATTTATGCGGTCATTATCTATGGCGTATTGCAGTTGATTCTTCCGTATGCGGTCCGTCTGTTTGTCACAGAGAACATTGAGCTTATCATCGGTTATGCGAGGACCTATGTGAATATCTGCGGTTTGTTCTTCATTCCGCTGGGAATGATTTTTATTTTCAGAAATACACTGCAGGGTTGTGGTTTTGGAGTGATTCCCATGATGGGCGGAGTTGTGGAACTTGCCAGCAGGAGCGTGGCGGCCTTTATCGCGGCAAAACTGTTGAGCTATGCAGGGGTTTGCTTTGCAAATGCAGGGGCGTGGCTCACAGCAGGAGTGTTTTTCTGGATTGTTTACCGGAGATTATATCGCAAAATGGTGGCAGATAAAAAGGCTCATGAAGAGCGGAAGGCAACCGGAGGAAACTAATGAATTACAAAGAAACGCTATCCTATTTGGATCAGACAAAAGCATATGGTATAGTCCCGGGACTTGGACAAATCAAAGAACTGTGTCGCAGAATAGGAAATCCGCAGGATGAATTGGCATTTGTTCATATTGCAGGTACAAATGGAAAAGGTTCAACATTGGCCTATATTTCCACCATATTAAAGTGTGCCGGATGCAAGGTGGGCAGATATTTATCTCCGGCAATTTTTGAAGAGCGGGAAGTGATACAGGTAAACGGCAGGGTAATCACGCAGAAAGCAATGTGCGAGGGTGTGGAATACATCAGGCAGGCATGCGATGAAATGGTAAATGAGGGATTTCCCCATCCCACTTTTTTTGAGATTCAGACTGCGTTGGCATTTTGGTATTTTCGGAGAGAAGCGTGTGAGATTGTGGTGCTGGAGACCGGAATGGGCGGATTAATGGATGCTACAAATCTGATACGGACAACAAAAGTAGCGGTTCTTGCCAATATCAGTATGGACCACATGCAGTATCTGGGGAAAACGCTCCGGGAAATCGCAACACAGAAAGCCGGTATTGTGAAGCCGGGATGCAGAGTGGTCAGTATGGTTCAGCAAACGGAGGCTATGCAGGTTGTTGAGAATACAGCTCATGAGAATGGCTGTGAACTTACAATAGCAGATGCAAGTCTTGCGAAATATGTGAAATATGGTGTTGAAAAGCAGAGCTTTGATTATAAGGCGTATAAGAAGCTTACCATAAAACTGGCCGGTAGATTTCAAATTGCGAATGCAATCCTTGCAATTGAAGCTGTGGAGGCACTTAGAAAATCAGGATATAATATTCCGGAAAAAGCTTTGTATCAGGGACTTTTAGAGACCATCTGGCAGGGCAGATTTACGGTAATCGGAAAAAAACCGCTGTTTATTGTTGATGGTGCACACAATGAGGACGCCGCGCAGAAATTAGCCGATTCCATTGAATTCTATTTTACAAATAAAAGAATTGTCTATATAATAGGGGTGTTAAAAGATAAGGAATATGAGAAAATCATAGGTTTGACACATCAATATGCCGACCCGATTATTACAGTGACTCCACCGGAGAATCCTCGTGGATTGCACGCGTATGAACTTGCGCAGACGGTTGCCGGGGTTCATCCGAATGTGACCGCGGTTGACAGTCTGGAGGAAGCTGTGGAAATGAGTTATCTGCTTGCTGGAAAAGATGATGTGATTCTTGCTTTTGGGTCTTTATCCTATTTGGGAAGACTGATAAAGATTGTGGAAAGGCGTGACGGTAAACATGGTAGATCATGAAAAGGTAAAAGAGGCAGTCAGAATGCTTCTGGAAGGAATCGGAGAGGACATCAGCAGAGAGGGACTTCGCGATACCCCGGATAGAATTGCCCGTATGTATGAGGAAATCTGCAGTGGTATGGATGAGGATGCGGGAGAACATCTCTCAAAAGTATTTACCTCCTCCCAGAACGAAATGGTTCTGGAGAAGGACATTGTTTTTTATTCCATGTGTGAACATCATATGATGCCGTTTTACGGCAAAGCACATGTCGCATATATACCGGATGGAAAAGTTGTGGGATTGAGTAAACTTGCAAGAACAGTGGAAGTTTATGCGAAACGGCTTCAGATTCAGGAACAGATGACAGGACAGATTGCGGATGCAATTATGGAACATCTGAATCCCAAAGGGGTTATCGTAATGCTGGAAGCTGAGCATATGTGTATGACTATGCGTGGTGTCAAAAAACCCGGCTCTAAGACAGTGACAATTGCCTCCAGAGGTGAATTTAAAGATAACACTGTTCTGCAGAATCAATTCTTCCAGATGGTGAAGCAGTAATCATGGATCGAGTGAATAAAATATTAAATCACGAATTATTTTTACAACATCTTCAAAAAAACATGGAGGCAGAAAAAACACGGATTTTCTGCCATCATGACATGACGCACTTTCTGGATGTGGCAAGGATTGGTATGCTGATAAATCTGGAAGAAGATATTCGGATTGATAAAGAATGGATATATGCGGCGGCACT
>JAILPF010000407.1 GCA_024699575.1 Acetatifactor sp.
CAATATCCGGCATTTCTAATTATTGATTCTCTGTGCCCTGTGTGATTTGCACGGGTTCTTTCTCTTTTTCTCCAATGGATATAATGCAATCTGCATATTTTCTAACGCCTCATCCAAAAAATTTTAAAATAGCCGGTGACAAAAATATAATGATAACAACCGCTACCAGAAATGTTACAACAAACCTGATCTCTCTTTCCTTAGATTGCCTCATAAATTCTTCCACACTCATTTCGGACAGAACCGTTTTTTCTTTCTGTAACTCCTCGTCACAATTCTTTTTGATTTCTGTATCAAAAAAGAAAAAAATGGCTGCGCTATGCTTCGCTCTCTCCTGCCGGCACCTGCCTTTTAAGAGACCGTCATGCCAGTGGATTTTCTGTTATGTATTGTTCAAGAATCTCCGCTGCATCTCCTATAATCTCTGCACAGGGGCGCTTCCTGTAATACTCATTGGTACGCGCTTCCGGGACAGGACTATCACGATGGACACCAAGCCCTAACATCTCCCGGCAGATTATTGATCCATGTTTTTCCTCAAATCTATGCGCAAGTTCCTGTATTCTTTCATAGTGATCTGCTTTTATCTGACCCGTTTCCGGTCCTGCATAGCCATATAAAAGACCTGCTATCATAAACATTCCGCTAACGCTTCCACATACCTCACGAAGTCTTCCCATTCCACCGCCAAAGGACGAAGCCATTCTTGACAGCGTGTCCTTATCAACGGGAAGCATATCCTCAAATGCCAGTATGATTGACTGGGAACAGTTATATCCCTTCAAAAAATTAGACATTGCAGCTTCTCTTCTTGTCATACCAATTCTCCTATCATGTATCTTTTTATTCATCAGTGATGGCAGCTTCCATGTCCGCAGGAGTGCCCCTCACCATGCTCATGATCATGATGATCACAGTTCGCTTCGCTGCTTGCATCTATAGTTCCTGCAATAAGAGCGTCAACCGCATCATCTGCACTTCCATTGACACCTGCATAAATTGCGATACCTGCTTCCTGAAGTGCTCTCTGTGCTCCCCCGCCGATTCCGCCACAAATAAGCGTATCAACTTTTGCAATATTAAGAATCCCTGCAAGTGCGCCACACCCTTCACCATTTGTTCCAAGAATCTGAGTGTCTACTACTTTTTCTTCCTCTATATCATAAACCTTAAACTGCTCTGTCCTTCCAAAATGTCCAAATACATTGCCATTGTCATAAGCTACTGCTACTCTCATTATCGTCTCTCCTTTTTCATTCATTGCTACTTTTAATCTGTTTCTTTCCCTGTCAATTTCGATATTGCCACCTGTAATGCATAATCTCTTTCCCTCAACAACTGCGCTGATAAGCTTTTTCCTTGCATTCTCATACATGGCAGTCACTGTAGTTCTTGCAACACCCATACTGAGAGCACATTCTTCCTGAGTCTGTCCTTCATAATCCAGAAGTCTGATCGTCTCAAATTCATCCAGGGACAACACTATAGTCTCGATGCCCTTTTTTTCAGCATCCTCCGGAATGAAGCTGTAATAGTCTGGAAAGCTGCATATTTTTCTGCACTTCGGGGTTCTGGCCATATCATTTCTCCATTAAACAAAATTGACATAGGTTAGAATAAATATAATGCTATTCCTGACATATGTCAATATTAAACATCCTTTTCTGATTATTTCACGATTTTGCATTCTATGAATCATTCACCGGCATGCCTGTCATATAATCCGCTGCTTAAATTTTCTTATTTTTCTGAACATCTTGTATATCACTCCTTTGCCAAAAGCTTAAGTCCTGCTATTCCCACTACGAACGGCAACTGCTTCAATGCAATCGCAAGAAAAACTGCGCTGGCAATATAACCCCCTCCGGTAATGATCGAAGGAATCGGTGCCGTAAGGCCATTCGACATTTTCATAGCTGCCGCCCATGTGATTTCAAGAGCACCTGCAATCAACAAATACATCCATTTCATAACAACCTGCCTCCATAATAAAAAACGCCATTTCCTTACCTGCTAAGACCTGACGGTAAAGAAATGACGCAAATCCCACTACCCGGTAGCAATGGGCGCCTGTTTTTAATTTTATGTTACAGCAATACTACTGTATGGTCAACATTATTTTCCGATTATATAAATCGGACAAACATTTTTGTTCGGTTTTCTTTTAGTTATAATCGCCAGTTACATATTTACAAATCCTTTGCTATAATTTCCAAGCCTTAATCTCTTTAGAGTGCCTGACACCAATATCATGACACCAATATCAGAAAAAAAATGACTGTGTCAGATGACACAGCCACTCTCATTCAAATACGATTCTTTATTGTTGCATATTACTTTTTC
>JAILPF010000430.1 GCA_024699575.1 Acetatifactor sp.
CTTTTAACCTTTCACTCCCGTCATAGACACCCCTTGAATAATCTGTTTTTGTAAAAGAACAAATACTGTCATTGCCGGAATTGCTGCAACCGCACTTGCAGCCATAATTGTATTCAGTACCAGCATATTATTGGATAAAAAGGTCGGAATACCTGTTGCCAATACCATTTTATCTGCTGAAGTAATACAAATAAAAGGCCACATAAAGTTATTCCATGATAGTAAAAAGTAAAATAGTCCAATGGAAACCATAGAGCTTTTTGTTAACGGAACACAAATATTCCACCAGATGCGGAAATTTCTGCATCCATCCAGCTTTGCCGCTTCCACATACTCATCCGGCACACCATCCATAAATTGTCTCATTAAAATAATCCCTAGCGGATTGGTTACTCCCGGCAAAATAATTCCCCACATATTATCAATGAGATGCAGTTTAAGAGAAATATCATAAAGAGGTATGATAATTGCTTCTGTCGGAATCATCAACCCCAAAGTTATCAAAACAAACAAAACTTTTTTACTCTTAAACTCCAGCTTTGAAAATGCAAAAGCCCCAAGGGAACAAAGTAACACACTAATTGCAGTTGTTATAGTTGCAATAACAAAACTGTTATAGGTCCAACGGATAATCTGAGATTCCTTTAGCACTTTGTTAAAATTATCCAGTGTCAGATTACTAAAGTTAAACCACTCAACAATACTGGTGGCTGAGTTTCCCTCCGGCTTTAGAGCTACAATCAGCATCCAACCGATTGGAATCAGGAAAAGGATAGCAAGTATAATAGCTGTTCCATACAATGCTGCTTTTTTTATTTTGTTTTTCATCTGCTACTCCTCTCGTCTCTTCTGATTTTGTAATATCGTAAATATCAGCATAAACAGGCAGAAAAGGATAGAAATAGCAGAAGCCTCTCCAAACTGGTCTTTCTTAAAGCCTGTATTGTAAATGTGCATAACCATGGTTTTTGTGGTATCTCCCGGTCCTCCACCGGTCATCATCTGTGTCTGTCCAAACAGCTTGAGTCCGGCAATAATCTGGAAAAAAACCTGAACCTTTGTTACCCCTTTAAGGCAAGGCAAAGTGATATACCAAAATTTCTGCCAGTCAGAAGCTCCATCAATCGATGCTGCTTCATAATAAGATTCCGGAATCTCCTGAAGTCCTGCAAGATATAAAACCATAACAAACCCGACTCCCCACCATACAGAAGCCAGAACAATAGACCACCACACAACATGTGTATCCGTCAGCCAGTTTACCGGCGTCTTTTTTCCCAATGCCAGCAAAATAACATTAAGCAAACCCCTATTTGAATCAAAAAGCTTTAACCAGATAAAAGACACCACGGATACAGAAAGCACATAGGGCATAAAATATGCGACACGATAAAATGTGCGACCTTTTATTTTAGCATTGATAACCAAGGCAAGACCAAGACCTACAACAATCAAAATCGGTGTACTGATAATTACATAATACAAAGAGTTCCACAAGTATCGGTAAAATGCTCCCGATGTCAAAACCCTGATATAATTGCTGGCTCCTACGAAGCTGACTTTTCCGAGAATCGTCCATTTATGAACGCTGATATAGACTCCCTTCATGACTGCCCATAGAAAAAAAACGCAAAATATAATTAAAAACGGTGCGAGAAATGCAAGTGCCTCCAACTCAGTTATGACCGCTTTCTTAAATCTCTTATTCATGTTTCTTCACTTCCTACTTTGTGAGTTTTATTCCAAAAAGAAAGGTTACCTATGTAATCTCTCAGGTAACCCTTTCTTTTTCCTGTGAATGTTATTGGATCAGAGAGTTAATTTCCTCCTCCATCGCTGCAAGACCCTCTTCAACCGATACCTGCTTAAAAATAATCATCTGAAGATAATCTGCAACAGCAGTTACAACTGCGTTGTAATTGTCAATCGGAGGTGCATATTTCACAGTTTCCCTTGCTTTCACAAATTCATCACGATAAGGAAGTGACTGATATTCTTCGCTGGTAGCTACTGTCGTATTGGATGGAACATGACCTGCTTTACCCCAGATTTTCTCGCCCTCGGTTGCAAAGTATGCAATAAATTTCATGGCAGCTTCCTTCTTTGTATCATCTACATAAGCCGGGATAGTCAATCCATGAGAACTTGCCCAATGA
>JAILPF010000129.1 GCA_024699575.1 Acetatifactor sp.
CCCACAAAATTCTCAATTCCATACCCTGCACCGGCACCCTCGGATTGGGAATTGTAACCGTCAATGTCCACCGGGATGGAAGATGTATCAATCTCTGAACTGATAGCCTGCATCGCCTTTGTAAGCTGCGTATTGGCCACGGCCATGGAAGTCTGATAAAGTCCCATGGCATGTTCTCTCGTATCCTGCACACAGGAACCTGTCAGGATATCATGAAAATGAGTAAACAACACATTTCTCCACGCGTCCTTCAGCTGCTCATCCGCATATCTTCGTCCGGTCTTTGCATAGCTTAAGGTACCTAATGTCTCTGCATCCAACAGCGCAGATTCCAGTCTCTTGTTTCCTCTTTTGATACGGCTTTGTGTAGTATAACAGCCGGGAGCAAAATAGTTTAGCTCCTGCTCCACAACCGGCAGACTCTCTCTTATTTTTTCCGCCTCTTTAAAGTATTCCCTGATGGTTCCGAATTTGATACGTGGATAGATTTTCCAATTCATCATATCCAGCGCACGCTCCACATCACGTCTGGTAGGACCGCCACCGTGGTCACCCACACCGTAGATTACCAGTCCTGTCTTTAAGCCGCTGCTTCTGTGAGATATTTCAATAAGGCCTGCTCCAATCTGAGGAGTGATGGCAGCATTGTACCAGTTGGGCTCCCTGTAGGCTATCACCTCACTGCCGGAAGGTGCCCGGAAACGGTAGAGGACCTCTTTCCGTGCATTTCCTCGGCAGTGATAATAGTATTTCACGCCACCGAACAGATTGATTTCCGGCACATTGGCACTGTGTCCAAAGGTATCCGGTGAAAAGTCAAGATCAAAATCTTTGACTCCCCATGTTTTTTCCAAATATTCCCGCGTATATTGAATATGACGAAGTAAGGATTCCCCGTCGGGCATATTCTTATCCGTCTCTACCCACGCAGTAGCGGTAACTTCCCAGCGTCCCTCGGCAATTCTCTTCTTTATTTCCTCCATCATTTCCGGGTCGTATTCTTCCACAATTTTGTAGACGGCCCCCTGTGATTGGGAAAAACAGAAATCCGGATACTGATCCATGATATTCAAAATGGAACGGCAAGTCGCAAGCACCAGGGCAACTGTCTCAGTGTATCCCCACATCCAGTTCATATCCATATGAGCATGAGCTGCCAGAATTAACCGGTACTCTTTACAGGCTCCTTCCAGGGAACTCATCAATTCTTCAGCATGATCACAATCCGCTTTTGTCAATGCCCCCTGGGTATCCGTCTTCTCCATCAAATAATCTAATGCACGTTCCACCTCAGCATCATATTTTCCGTTCAGTTCCCCGGTAAGTCTGATTGCGAAATCCAGCTCACTGATTATTCTGATATGATTCCTGCTGGGAGGAGTAATATGCATCTGCTCCTCCCTTGGCATTCCAAAAGTATCTTCGAAATGCTGCTTCTCCCTATTCCCCCCTATTTTCGTCTTTATGTACGCAAATTTCTCTACCATGGATTTCATGATGTCCGCACCTTTCTATTTTTTCACTCTGATAGTCTTAATCTCAAATGCCCCAAAGGAAAGGGAAAGATTTCCATCCTCCATCCGGATTTCCTCCAAAACATTTTCCAGCATATCACACAAATATGCTTTTCTGCCAAATCCAAGATGTATCTTTACCGATGTTGCAGCCTTTTTCGCCTCATACAAACGCAGAATAACATCTCCACTTTCATCTTCAGCCGGTTTGCAGCACTCCATAAAAATGTTCTCTTTATCTGCGGAGAACATACTGAATGTATCAAGGGTACCGGGAACCGCCAGAGGCTTCACATTCAACGCGTATGCTTCTTTCGTGACATCACTTGCCACAAATGCCCCTTCCCATCCAAGGAAAGCATAAGTAAAGGTATGTTTTCGATTATCTGCTCTCATATCCGGGCAGGCAGCCGCACGCAACAAGGTCAGTTCCAGTGCATTTCCGTTCATGCTGATTCCGTATTTGCAATCATTCAATACCGCAGCTCCATGAGTCATATCGACGAGAGCACTGTACTTGTGATTACATACTTCAAAACGATCTTTGTCGTAACTTCTGGAACGATGTGTCGGTCTTTCCACATATCCGAATTGCATCTCATTGATTCCGTTCTCTGCATACACATCCACAGGGAAAGAAACCTTCAGCAACCGGTGTAACTCTCTCCAGTCGACAGTGGTTTTAAACTCCAGACGTGCGCTGTCTTTGGCCAGGCTGATTCGCTGCTCATAGATTGATTCGCTGATTTTACCGGTCACTTTCAGCACTGCTTCCACACCGCTTCCGACAATTTCCACTTTGATGTCCTTCGCAGCTTCAATCTCCTGCTCGATATAGTTGGAATCAATGTCCCATGCGTCAAACAATCTTGGCACATCCTTATAGAGTCTGAAGTGATTCATAGGTTCTTTCACAAATTCTCTTCCAGTCTCTTTCAGCACATAGCTGCGTACCTCCCCTGACTCATCTATCAGAATCTGTACCAGATCATTCTCCAGCAAAAATCCTTCCCCTGTCTTATTTACCGTGGCACCCGAAGCAGCTTTTTCAACGCGCTCCGGCACAAGAGATACTGCACCCACGGAAGGAATTTCCACCAATGCTTTGTATCCTTCATCGGTATCATAAACCGGAAGTTTCTCTCCATCGGTTGTTCTCGCGCCATCTGCAAACTGTTCCGGCAAGGTTACAAGCTCTTTTCGAGGAAATGCCAGAGAGTTAAATACCGTGATTGCATCCTGACTCTGTTCTGTCAACGATTTTGCTGCTGTCTCAGCCAGCTCTGTTCCCCTGGCAATCACATTGCCTACTCTCTCCTCCGCTTCCTCATAGACTCTCTTGATGGAAGAGCCCGGCAGAATATCATGGAACTGGTGCAGCAAAAGTTCTTTCCATAAATCAGAAGCAGTTTCATATCCATATTCTTTTCCTTTTAAGAGAGCAAGCGCGCTCCAGATTTCCATCTCTCGCAATGCAATCTCACATTTTCGGTTATTGGCTTTCACCTTAGCCTGTGAAGTATATGTACCGCGATGAGCCGAAAAATACAGTTCGCCCACATAGGTATTCACAGGACCTCCGGCTTTGTCACAATCCTCAAAAAACTCCATGGGACCGGCCATTTTTACCTTTGCCATTCCCTCTAAATCTGCCTCTCTCTTGACATATTCGATGTAATCTCTTGCAGGACCGCCACCGCCGTCCCCATAGCCAAAGGGTAGAAGGAATGCATCCAGATCCTGCTCCTGTGAACGGTTTTTCCATACGCTGTTAATCTCCTGCGGATCCGTGCGATAAGTGTAGGAGGTGGGCAGGAAAGAAACAATTTCCGTTC
>JAILPF010000460.1 GCA_024699575.1 Acetatifactor sp.
ACGAAATCCTACCGCAATGGAACGAAATTGAAGTTCCGGATTATCATGAAGGAATCGGTCATAAAAACCACCTCCATATCCAATTCGATGTCTGTATCGGTCATAGGCAACCCCCGGCATCAATAAAAGAGTTTTATTGACATCGTATTCAGACATCTCATAACACTCTGCTTTGTCCGAAGGCTCTAATATTCCCTTATATCCCGACTCCAGTTCGGACAAATTTGAAATTCTGTAAAAAATAATAGATTTACCAACCACTTTAGGTAAAAAAAGCTTTTTCCCATTTTGCAAGGCATCCTGCAGAATATCTTCTGTAGAGATTTCATTACCATAGGATGCGAAACACAAAATCACATCTGACTGATAGTACCATTGATGACCAAGAATTCGTTCAGTAAGAATAACCGATGCTTTTTGTTTCTCCGCATTGCTTAAGTTATCTCTTCTTTGCAATGCCTCTTTACGAATGGCTTTTTTGTCCATATTTTTCACCTAAATTCACAACACTTCCATCCGGATTTTCCATGTCGATATTATCGAGTTGAGCTTTTAGATTTGCTCTGACATTTGCAACATATTCCTGTCTGAGTACAGCCTGCTCCTTTTTTTCTGCTTCCGTCAACCCTTCCGTCTGTGACTTGTGATATAACTCATTTATTCTTTTGATCTTCTCTTCTAAATTCATAGCAAAACAACCTTTCAATCCTTACTTTTTATGAAGGGAATCAACGAATACCGGAAGATTAAAGCTTTCATCCGGATGAGCAACGAACAATGTTCCAACATTTTTTCCATTCATAATTCTATGTAAAACGCCAATATCCTTACTATTTGCGATCACCATATCAACATTCGATTTGGTAGCTATTTTAGCTGCAATCAATTTTGTGTTCATTCCACCGGTTCCAACATTACTACCGGTACTACCCTTACCCATATTCATTAATTCATCCGTCAATTCATCCACTTGCTCAATAAAAACTGCATCTTTATTTTTCCTGGGATCATCGGTGTAAAGTCCGTCAATATCCGACAAAAGAATCAACATATCTGCTCCAACAAGAGCGGCAACAATTGCGGATAATGTATCGTTATCACCGATTTCAATCTCATAAGTGGCAACCGTGTCATTTTCGTTCACAACCGGAATGACACCCATGTTCAAAAGTTGACAAAAAGTGTTTTTTGCATTAAATCGATTTAAGTCATCCACAATCGTATTTTTGGTCATCAGAATCTGAGCTGCAACCTGATTATATTCTGCAAAAAGTTTCTGATATACCATCATCAGTCTGGCCTGTCCAATTGCGGAACATGCCTGTTTTACCGCCATTGCTTCCACAGGTGAGTCATGCTTGATTTCCTTGATATTAACTGCCTTTTTCCCCGCCGAAATTGCACCTGAAGTAACAAGAATCACATCTTTTCCCTGATTGCGGAGGTCACATAATTCTCTGACCAATTTTTCAAGTTTAATATAATCTAAATCTCCGGTCTGCGCGTGTTGTAATGAAGAAGAACCGATTTTTACAACGATGCGTTTTTTATCTTTGATAAGTTCTCTCACGTCTTCTGTTTCCTTTCTCAAAAAAGTATGGTACAACACAATAATCTATTCTACTTTATTTTTTGGTTTCCGTCAATTCATACCATTTAATTAAATAGGTGCAAACTCTGATGCAATCTGTTCTGCAACTCTCATTCCATCCATAGCTGCAGAAGTGATTCCCCCTGCATAGCCGGCTCCTTCCCCGCAAGGGTATAAACCTTCAACATTCGATTGCATTCTCTCATCTCTGTGTATTCTGACGGGGGAAGATGTCCTGCTTTCCACCCCTAAAAGCAACGTGTCATCCTGATTAAATCCCTTTATCTGACGGCCAAATACATCCATACCCTCTACAAAAGCTTTATTACATTCCTCAGGCAAAATTTGCGTCACATCCGCCCAGGTATATTGACCTTTGCAATCCGGCAGATATCCGCTTTCGCAAGCCGACTGCACATGCTCTTTCTCCAGATTCTCCTGGGATGTCTCCTTTAGTACACATTCTTTAAAAATCCCGTATCGCTGGACCGGAATTTTACCATTTCCGATTCGATATGCTCGTTCCTCCAAAGTTCTTTGAAATTCAATTCCTGCAAGTGGTCCATCCGAGCCATAATCCTTAGGTGTAACAGCTACAATAATCGCACTGTTGGCATGATCTCCTGACCGCCCACTATAGCTCATTCCATTGACAACCAATCTTTTTTCTTCAGATGACGCGTTAACTACATATCCCCCCGGGCACATGCAAAAAGAATAAACCCCTCTGCCGGTACTGGTTTTTGCGGTTACCTTATAAGGCGCAGCGCCCAGAATGTCATTTTGTTCCTGCCCATACTGACTTTTATTAATCATTTTTTGCGGGTGTTCCACGCGAAGTCCAACTGCAAAGGATTTAGCCTCCATGGGAATCGCTTTATCCTGAAGCATATAAAATGTATCCCGGGCGCTATGACCGATTGCCAATACAAGTTGATCGC
>JAILPF010000466.1 GCA_024699575.1 Acetatifactor sp.
TATGCTCAAACATGTTGCAAATAATACTCTGCAAAAAAGAAAATTCTTTCATTTCAGGTAACATATCCTCGGAGGTACTTTCTGTGAATGTATAATTAACAAAACGGGAGCATGTCAGATTGACAGCTCCCGTTTTAACATTATTCTGAAAATTGGGTATATCCCACACATTGATTCCGCCCGTTTTTCTTCGCGCTGTACAGCGCTCGGTCCGCCATGGAAAATATTTTTTGGGGCGTCATATCCTCGCCTCGATACTCATATACGCCACAGCTGATTCCAATGCTTTCCCCGTTCATAAAATCAAATTTCTCCTCATGAATCCGGGTTCTGGCTCTCTCCAGAATCTGTATCACCTCAGCCTCTGATTTGTCCTTATAAATAACGGAGAACTCTTCTCCGCCGTATCTGGACACATGACCTTCCGTTCCACAGATTTCCTGTAATCTTTTAGCTACGTTAATCAATACTTTATCACCGCATTCGTGTCCGTATGCATCATTCACCTTTTTGAAAAAATCCACATCCAGCACAGCTACCGTCAAATGCCTATGTTTGCGCTGATATTTCTCCAGGATATTATAAAACTCTGAATGATTGTACAAACCGGTCATAGAATCAATCCTAAGCGCATCCTGCATCTGTTTGCGCTGCTTAATCTCTTTAGCTATTACGCAGTTCTTCTCCGCTGCCGAATACAGCAATGTGATACATACAAAGTAGCAGATAACCATCGCCACAACCACAGGCACCAGACCCACCAGACGCTGTCCAACCGTCCATGTATTATCGAATAATGGTGCCAAAAAGATGGATAAAATCATTAAGCCAAAAGAAATCAACGTCGTCCATCTTACCAGCCTCACATCCTCAAACATAACCGAAATAATAATTGCAGTTGTAAAAATAGCACTAATGGATAAAAAGTAACTATGTACCACCGCAACCACGATACATGTCACCCATACTCCACATAAAAGGGCCTTATCTTTAACACGGTCCCTTAGATTGCTATGTATAAAACGTCCGGTTACCCAGACACAAAGCAACACAACCATCGATGGACACAGTACATACTTTCCTACATAATCCGGCAACGTATCCTTAATCACCGCGATACCTGTAAGCTTGGAAATTGGATAAAAAATGCACTCTGTAAAAAAAATAACTGCCGCAGCAATATAAAAGAAATGCAGAAGCTTTTCTCTCAACTGCTGTCTTATTTCCCGATAATTCGCATTTGTGTCCATAACTTTACTCCATCACGCCACTACAAGCCAACGAAACCTAACTGTTTATTAGTATAGCACTTTGCATATTTTTTTCTAGTACTTTTTGGCTATTTTCGGAAATTTGTGCATAACAGAGATGGATTTTACATGTAATATGAAACCATTTACAAAAAAGGCCTGCAGATGTGCTAATCTACAGGCTTTTTCCCATTATCACTTTTCTACAAAACGTGTATTAATCTCTGCTAAAATCTTGGGTTCAATCTTGCAATTTCTTTCCTCATCCATCAAACCGTTGATTTCCTGCTGAACATCGGATACCTGAGTATAACAGTAACCACATACCCAAGGTAATTTTTTGATAGCAGTTGTGATATCATCAAATCTTCTGATGAAGGATTCCTCGCTGGTCACTTTATTACCGTATCCCCAGCCGCCTTCTTCATTAAATGCAACACCGCCAAACTCACTGATGATGACAGGCTGTCCCTTGTACTCAAAGCCATCAGCCAATGCAGAACGGAAGCCACAGTGATCCACTTTGTTCTCCAGAATCTCATTCCAGTATTTGGTATATCTGTTAAA
Organism: Acetatifactor sp.; assembly: GCA_024699575.1. GTDB lineage: Bacteria > Bacillota > Clostridia > Lachnospirales > Lachnospiraceae > Acetatifactor. The sequence continues at coordinate 1,818 of JAILPF010000466.1, forward strand.
CAGGATATCACCCTTCTCCTCATAATCATGCAAAGTCAGAATATCGGAAACAGTATGTTCCCATCCATCATTGACGATAACAGGTCTGTACGGGTCAAAGGATTTTGTCAAATGATAAACGCTTTCCGTGAAATGCTGCTGTGTACGGTTGGTTTTGATGTAACGCACACCCCAGGATTCATTCATCGGAGTCCAGGTAATGATGCAAGGATGGTTATAGTTCTGTTTCACAACCTCCATCCATTCTCTTGTAAACTCTTCGATAGCATCGTCTGTGTATTCATATGCTGCTGCCATCTCACTCCATACAAGAAGACCCTTTACATCACACCAGTATAAGAATCTCTCATCCTCTATCTTCTGATGTTTTCTCACACCGTTATATCCCATTGCCATCACAGTATCGATATCTTTTAAAAGTGCATCTTCATCAGGAGGAGTAAGATGAGAATCTTTCCAGTAACCCTGATCCAGAATCAGACGCTGATAAATCGGGGAACCGTTCAACAGAATGTTCTGTCCATCGATGCGGATTTCACGGAGTCCAAAGTAGGAGGACACCACATCTTTCACTTCGTCTCCGCGTTTTAAAACAAACTCCACATCATAAAGATTGGGTGCTTCCGGTTTCCAGTCAAATACTTCCCAATCAAAGAGGTCATGTCTTGAAAGGTCAATCACCATTTTTGCTTTTGATGTAGTAACCTGACAGGAAGCTTCTCTGATTAATTTATCTTCAAAGGTAACCTTTGCACACAATGTCAAATCAGTACACTCTCTATCGCAGGAAATATCTGCCTCCAGAACAACACTCTGTTCTGCCCACTGGGGAGTAATTTTCAGACGGCTGATTGCCTCTGCATCCACATACTCCATCCAAACGCTCTTCCAAATACCGGTGGTCTGCACATACCAGCATCCGAAGTTTTCTTTAATCCAACGCTGTTTTCCTCTGGGTTGTCCGGCATCCAGACTGTCCTCCACACGAAGCACCAGACTGTTTTTTCCGGGTTTTACCAAATCGGTAATGTCGAAAGAAAATCTTGCGTATCCTCCGCGATGTGTACCTGCTACTTCACCGTTTACCCAAAGCTTTGCAATATGATCCACGCCTTCGAAATGAATCCAAAGTCTCTTATTTTGAATGGCTGTTTCATCCACAGTAATTTCTTTCGCATACCAGACAATAGCATGACAGGTTTCATCCTGAATTCCGCTAAGCTTTGTCTCATAGGTATAGGGCACCTGAATCTCTTTTGAAAGCTTTTCTTCAGCGTACCACTTTTCTTTTTCTCCTAAATTTTTGTCATCAAAATCAAATTTCCAGGTTCCGTTCAACAGCTCCCAGTTATCTCTGACAAGCTGTGGTCTTGGATAGTCTTTTCTGTAAGAATGCATTTTTTATCTCCTTTATCTTTTTATCCTTTAATTGATCCCACATATACACCTTTTACAAAATATTTTTGTAAGAAAGGATATACGCATAAAATAGGAATCGTTGCAATAACAGTTACACAATACTTTACAAGCTCACGATATGCTGTCGCACCCTGCACACTATTGATGGATACCCCTCCGGCGCTACCCACACTGGACATGGTGGTATCGTTCATAACCAAAACTTCTTTCAGCAAAAGCTGCAAAGGATAAAGCTCTCTGTCCTTCAGCAGAACCATCGCGTTAAACCAGGAGTTCCAGTTACCTACCATGTAGTATAGGAAAATAACTGCCAACACCGGCTTGGAAAGCGGCAGAATCACGCTGATTAGCGTTCTGGCCTGACTTGCACCATCGATTGTAGCAGCCTCCTCCAGTTCATAGGGGAACGCCTGAAAACCGGTACGCAAAATAATCATATTCCAAGTGTTCAGTGCAGTGGGAAGAATCATCGCTGCAAGGTTGTTATAAAGTCCGATGTTTTTCATAACCAAAAACCAGGGAATCAAACCACCGCCAAAGAACATAGTGATAGTAATTATCACCATAATCGGTCCCTTAAAAAGCAAATCTCTTCTGGAGAGCGCATAGGCTCCGCAGATGGTAAACAACATGTTTACGGCTGTTCCCAGAATTACATAAACTAACGTATTTTTAAAGCCAATCAGAATGGTCGCATCCTGAAATACCAGCTTATATCCGCTCAGCGTTGCCTCACCAAGAGGATGAAGGATCATTCCCCTGTGCGCGATCAGCTCAGTCGGACTACTCAATGAGGCAAACACAACATGTACAATCGGGTAAAAGCACAACAAGGTCAATATAGTTAAAAAACTGTAGTTAAATACTTCAAATATAATATTGGACGGTTTATACCTGCCAATTTTACTTTTCTTTGTCTTTCCCATGACAAACCTCCGTTCACGGATACATATATTTAGAACACATAGATGTCTGTGTACTTTTTCGAAATCTTATTGGTAATCCACAACAAAACAAAATTTACTACGGAACTGATTAAGCCTACCGCAGTCGCAAAGCTGTAACTTGCCTCCTGAAGACCACGTCTGTACACATAGGTAGCAATTACGTCAGCTTTCTCATAAGTCAATGAATTATATAACAAGATAATTTTTTCATGTCCCGATGCCATCAGACCACCAATCGCAAAGATAAAGAGAATGGTAATCGTCGGTTTAATCTGCGGCAATGTAATGTGCCACATTTTCTGAAAACGTCCTGCTCCATCAATTTCAGCGGCCTCGTATAGTCCCGGATCAATGGAACTCATAGCAGAGAGATAAATAATACTATCCCATCCAACATTCTGCCAGATACCACTGATGGTATATATTGGACGGAACATGTCGACATAGCCCAAAAGAGAACCATGCTCTGTGCCTGTGATAAAGTCTACCAACTGTGTCACAATGCCTCCACTCTGGGTAAAAATATGAATCATACCACAGATGACAACAAGGGAAATAAAGTGGGGCATATATGTGATTGTCTGCACAACTTTCTTAAATTTCATGGCTTTAATCTCGTTTAAGAGGAGTGCCAGAATAATAGGTGAGGTAAAGCCTAATGCC
>JAILPF010000511.1 GCA_024699575.1 Acetatifactor sp.
CCAGGAATGCTGCCAAATTGATGGGGAAGCCGGTGGGGATTTATGTGACAATAGAGGCACCCAATATGGTGGAGCCGGATGAGGATTTTCATGCTGAAATATCCGATTGCCTGGCAGATGAGTTAGTGGATATGCTTCCAAATCCGAACGCAGAACAATCGATTCTTGTGGTTGGACTGGGGAACAGAGATGTTACGGCAGATGCACTTGGCCCCCAGGTGATCGATAATCTGTTCATAACACGACATGTGATAAAAGAGTATGGCAAGGCGGCATATAACCGGGAAAAAATGAATATGGTCAGCAGTGTGGAGCCCGGTGTGATGGCAAAGACCGGAATGGAGACTGCGGAGATTATTAAAGGTGTGGTAAGCGAGACCAAACCGGATGTGTTGATTGTGATAGATGCACTGGCAGCCAGAAGCACCCGAAGACTTAACAGAACCATTCAGATTACCAATACAGGTATTCAACCGGGGTCGGGAGTGGGAAACCACCGGAATGCCATTACTGAGGAAAGTCTCGGAATACCGGTAATTGCTATTGGAGTGCCTACCGTGGTGGATGCTGCAACAATTGTTGGGGATGCGCTGGAAAAACTTTTGGAGAAGGAAGATGAATTTGACAGAGTGAAATACATGGGTCATCATAGGGCGATTTTCTCTGAATTGAATAACATGTACATGACGGGAAAGGATATAGATGCAGTGGTGAAAAGAGTAAGTTTTACAGTTTCGGAGGGAATCAACAGAGCACTTGAAAAGGCTGTGGAATAGGGAAAGACACGTCCACATATAATGAACTACCTGTATGAGGAGGGAAGTGAGGCGTGTCAAAAAAATAAGAAAGAAAAGAAGAAATCGGGTGCTGCTGTCAGCCGTTTTTCTTTTATCAATATTGATTGTGAAAAAAGGATATGCTCCTTTGAAACAGGTGGATGTGACGGCTATAATGAAAAAATGGCTGGTGCGCGAGATATCGGAAGCAGCCTGCAGACAGTACATCACGTTTTATATGTATGCTTTGCGGAATGAGAAGGGGGAGAAAATATATGCTGAGAAACAGCAGACAACGATACTTACCCTGGAAAATATTTTGGAGGATGAGACCTCTGCCGGAGAAGATGAAAATCTTGCGCAGCTGATGAGAGAAGAAAATGAGACTGCCGGTGTATTGAATCAGCAAGAAAATTCAAAGTTTGTTCCTCATGTGAGGCAACAGAGTTTTGATTTGGAGGTTCTGAATGATTATCAGTTTTTGATAGAACAATTCTATACAATAGATTCCAACACCATGGCGGGAGAGGCTCTTTTGAATGCGGAAAAGCTACTTGAACCGGACATGAAAATACAGACAGAAGGGGATGAAACTCAGATACTGATTTATCATACTCATTCTCAGGAGGCTTTTGCAGATTCGGTTCCGGGAGATGAAAATACTTCGGTCGTAGGAGTGGGGGAACATCTTTCACAGATTCTGACAGAAGATTATGGCTATCATGTGCTTCATCATACAGGAGTCTATGATTTGGTTCGGGATGAGGCATATTCCAAAGCACTGCCTGCAGTGGAGGCGGTGTTAAAACAACATCCGTCCATTCAGGTTGTCATCGACTTACATAGAGACCAGATGCCGGAGCAGACTCACCTGGTGATGGATATAGACGGTAGACCTACTGCAAGATTTATGTTTTTTAATGGGTTGAGCAGGACCAAAAATACCGGAGAAATAGCATATCTTCATAATGACTGTCTGGAGGACAATCTGGCTTTTTCTTTTCAAATGAAGCTTAAAACCGAGGAATATTATCCGGGACTGTCCAGAAAAATCTATTTGAAGGGATATCGCTATAACATGCATATCAAGCCAAAGACCTTGTTGATTGAACTTGGGGCACAGAATAACACAGTGGAAGAGGCGATGAATGCCTGCTATCCGATTGCACATGTATTACACATGGTTTTGTCAGGTGATGAATGATACTGGTAATGGACAAGGAGACAAAATTCTGCTACAATCAAACTGTTTTATATTGAAAGTAAGCAGAATTTGAAGGAGATTTGAAAAAATATGGCATCTGTTGATCAAAGCAAGATTCGGAATTTTTGCATTGTGGCGCATATTGATCATGGTAAATCCACTTTGGCAGACCGAATCATTGAACAGACCGGTCTTTTGACCAGCAGGGAAATGCAGGCCCAGGTCTTGGATAATATGGATTTGGAGAGAGAAAGAGGAATTACCATCAAAGCTCAGGCGGTGAGAACAGTTTACCGTGCTAAGGATGGTGAGGAATATATTTTTAATTTGATTGATACGCCCGGTCATGTGGATTTTAACTACGAGGTCAGCAGATCTCTTGCTGCATGTGACGGTGCGATTCTTGTCGTGGATGCAGCTCAGGGAATATAGGCACAGACACTTGCCAATGTATATCTGGCGCTGGATCATGACTTGGATGTATTCCCCGTGATTAATAAGATCGATTTGCCCAGTGCGGAGCCGCAGAGGGTAATTGAGGAAATAGAGGATGTTATCGGAATAGAAGCGCAGGATGCACCGTTAATTTCAGCCAAGAATGGAATCGGAATTGATGAAGTTTTAGAGCAGATTGTGCAAAAAATACCGGCTCCTGTGGGGAATCCTGACAACCCGCTTCAGGCATTGATTTTTGATTCCCTGTATGACTCCTATAAAGGGGTAATCATCTTTTGCAGAATCATGGAAGGAACAGTCAAAAAGGGCACTAAGATTCGGATGATGGCCACCGGTGCAAAAGAGGAAGTGGTGGAAGTGGGATACTTTGGCGCAGGACAGTTTATTCCCTGTGAGGAACTGAGTGCCGGAATGGTTGGATATATTACCGCTTCCATCAAAAATGTGAAGGATACTGCGGTGGGTGATACGGTGACGGATGATGAACGCCCGTGTTCAGCCCCGCTTCCGGGATATAAGAAAGTGCAGCCCATGGTTTATTGTGGGCTTTACCCGGCAGATGGGGCAAAATACCCGGATCTTCGAGATGCGCTGGAGAAATTGCAGCTTAATGATGCCTCTCTGCACTATGAACCAGAGACTTCTATTGCGTTGGGATTTGGATTCCGATGCGGATTTCTGGGACTGCTTCACCTGGAAATCATACAGGAGAGACTTGAGAGGGAATATAATCTTGACCTGGTGACGACAGCTCCCGGAGTTGTATATAGGGTGCATAAGACTAACGGGGAGGTCATCGAACTTACCAATCCCTCCAATCTTCCTGATCCTTCCGAGATAGAATATATGGAAGAACCGGTTGTGAGTGCTGAAATTATGGTAACCTCCGAGTTTATCGGAGCCATTATGGAATTGTGCCAGGAGAGAAGAGGTCGTTATCTTGGTATGGAATACATTGAGGGTACCAGAGCACTCTTAAAATATGAGCTTCCGCTAAATGAGATTATATACGATTTCTTTGATGCCCTGAAATCCCGGTCAAGAGGCTATGCGTCTTTTGACTATGATATGAAAGGCTATGAACAGTCAAGCCTTGTGAAACTGGATATTCTCATTAACAGAGAAGAGGTGGATGCCCTGTCCTTTATCGTCCATGCCGATTCTGCATATGAGC
>JAILPF010000533.1 GCA_024699575.1 Acetatifactor sp.
TGATGATGGTCGTGATCATGTTCATGGCTATGCTCATGCCCATGTTCGTGCATGTCTTCATCTTCCTCCACACCGCGTACAGTGACTGTCATGTGGGTTCCTATGATTCCACATTTTTCCATTTTTTCTCTCTTGATATCCACATCCGGAATATGCAAAGCCTTTATTTTTTCCATAAATTCATCGGGATTCGGTAAAAGTTCCAGCAAAGCCGCACTCAACATATCTCCGGCTGCACCCATCCCACAATCTATATAAAGTGTTCTCATTCTTTCGCCTCCATATGGTTAATCATATTTGCAAGGTAACCGGCTCCAAAGCCATTATCAATATTAACTACAGATACTCCGCTTGCACAGGAGTTCAACATGGAAAGCAGTGCGGACACTCCTCCGAAGGATGCCCCATAACCCACGCTGGTAGGCACTGCAATCACAGGGCAATCTGCAAGACCGCCAATCACGCTTGCCAAAGCCCCTTCCATTCCCGCAATAGCAATAATCACCGATGCCTGCATGATTTCATCCGCATGGGCAAGCAGTCTGTGCAATCCCGCCACTCCCACATCATAGAGTCGGACTACCTGATTGCCAAAGCATTCTGCTGTCAATGCAGCTTCTTCGACAACAGGAATATCACTGGTTCCACCTGTCGCCACAACTATCCTTCCAATTCCGTCCGCCTTCGGTATTCCGCCAAATATTCCGATTCTGCCCTCAGGATAGTATTGAAAAGAGGCATCTTCGGACAAGAATGTCGCAGATACCTCCGAAAGCCTCGTGACAAGAATCCTATCCTGCCCTTTTTCCTGCATAGTTTTGGCTATTCCCATGATTTGCTCTGAGCTCTTGCCGGCACCATAGATGACTTCCGGTACTCCCTGCCGTACTGCCCGGTGAAAATCCACCTTGGCATAGCCCAGATCCTCAAAGGGAGCCATTTTTATTTTCAACAGTGCATCATCTACGGACGTTTCTCCGCTTTGCACCTTTTCAAGAATCTGCTTTATCTCTGTCTTCATGTCTTATCCTCACAATAGTTAAAAATAGCGGTTCTGCCCAAACAGCAGAACCGCCTTTCGTCACATGTCAGCTTCTCTTCATCAAAAGAGCCTGTTTTACAACTCCCTTAGGGTCCTTTACCAGAAGAACAACCAACCAGATAATCAGCCCAAGCGCTACTACAGATAATCCCAGGAAAAAGTCATTCAGCATATCCACCGGCGCAGGGGAGAAATACTCGGCTTTCAGCTCCGCATATTCAAAAATAGCGTCAACCAGCCACATCAGAGATGCTCCCCAGTACATCAGGCAAAGAATTCCTACCTGCATTTCATTCTTTGGAGCATTCTTATACCAGATAACCGTACAGATGATTGCAGCAAAAACAGATGTCAGCAATGTCATTTCCTCATCCTCCGTTTATCATTTTATTTTGCTTCTGCAGCAGCTTCTTCCTTCTGTGCTCTTTTCTCAATTACAGAGGAAACTGCTACCATTCCAAGCCATGCTGCGGTAACCATTGCACACATACCCACACCGACAGTTGCCATCTCATGAAGCATTTCTGCGGCATCCGCGGGATTACCTGCTGCCGTCAAAAACGGAAAGAACGGTGTCACCTCTCCATGCCATACATGCTCGAATGCAAGAAGTGCGGACCCTCCCCAAAGCATATTACGAAGCCATTTCAGCTTTCCGGAAAAAGGAACTGCTGTTACATTCTCTGTAGTACCATGTCCAAGATTAACATGAAGTTCCTCAGACTTTTTCTCTTTCTTTTCGATTACGCTTGTCACAATTGTAGTAACTGCCGCCTCAGTTGCCGCAACTAAAAAACATGCCATAATAATCCCTCCAATCAGGTCGATTTTACATAATTATACTCACTAAAAAGTATAATTAGCATATCACTGATTGGTCTGTTTTGTCAAGCTGACAAGGCGTCCTCCAAGCGTTTTAACGTGATTCCGACGGTTTCCGCATCCTGCGCCACTTCCCGCACAGCAAATCCTGCCTTAAAATGGTTATGTGCAATGGCTTCATAGGCTGCGCTTCCCGGCACATACATCATATGCTTTAATAGAAATCCAAGCAATCCGGCCGGCAATAAAGCAAGCACATTCGTCGCTGCATCCGTCTTTACACCCTTTGCTTTCAGATATGGAACCATCTCCTTCAAGTTACGCAGCATATCTGCAAGCGCCTCCGTGCTCGTAACCACATTTTCAAAGCTTCCCCTCTTAAGCACCTCAGCCTCCATTGCTGTATTCATCACGTAATGGTTTAGCAACCAGCTTTCGATATCTTTTTGTACTGTCACGCGAAATCCAGCGGATACAAAGAGGTTCTGCACCGCCGTCTCTCTCTCACTTGGTTTATCGGCGGTATTACCCAGTTGAACAGATGGATAGAGAATGCCATACAATTTGTTCCCCTCATAGCCTCCGCCGGCTCCCGGAAAACCGAAGGCAACCTGTTCGATAGGAATCGGTTTCACTGCCTCCCTAGGGTTTTTACCATAGTTATTGAAAAAAAGTACCGTAGCATTTCCAACTCTGGGCGCAAGAAATTCCACTGCATTTTTTACCTGCTCCGGATTGATACTAAGAAAAATCAAATCATAATTTTCTGCAGGGTCCAATTCTTCCCGCAATGTGACCGGCCATTTTTCCAAAACTTTCTTATCTTTTTTCCTCCTGCCATCAGAGATCTCCAAATCCACGCTGGAACCGTATTGTGCCTTCCTGCCTTCTCTGACATAAAACTCCACTGTATGTCCCGCTTTTTCAAATGCCCATCCATATTGTGTACCGATTGCGCCTCGTCCAAAAATTAATATTTTCATGAATCTTCCTCCTAATAAAATAAGTATGTGTTGTTTTTTCAACACGTGTCTGATATCGTTATCATAAAGAGATATTTCGATAAATACAATCATTAAAAATACTCA